>NZ_JAWDID010000065.1:0-30426 GCF_032464875.1 Allobosea rubneri | reverse complement strand
GCCTCGACGTGCCGCCGCCGCTCCCTGTCGCGGCCCTGCGCACCGCGCTCGACGTCGCGCGCTGCGATGCCGCCGCGCGGGCCGAAGGTGTCGGCCTCGCGAGCCGGCTCGGCGGCGATGCGGCCGCCCAGATCCCGCTCTATGCCAACATCAACCGCCGCACCCGCGACCGCTCGCCTGCCGGTTTCGGGGCGAGTGCCGCGCATGCCATCGCCCGCGGCTTTCAGGCGGTGAAGATCGCGCCCTTCGACGAGGTCGACCCCGCTTTGCGCGACGATGCCGAAGGTCGGAAGGCACTGGATGCGGGCATCGCCCGGATCGCTGCCGTCCGGGAGGCGCTCGGCCCGGACCGGCGTCTGATGGTCGATTGCCATTGGCGTTTCGGCGAGGCCCTGTCGGCGCGGCTCGTCGAGGCCATCCGCCCCTTCGGGCTCTACTGGCTCGAATGCCCGGTAGTCGAGG
The DNA here is from genome assembly GCF_032464875.1 of Allobosea rubneri. Taxonomy (NCBI): domain Bacteria; kingdom Pseudomonadati; phylum Pseudomonadota; class Alphaproteobacteria; order Hyphomicrobiales; family Alloboseaceae; genus Allobosea; species Allobosea rubneri. The sequence continues at coordinate 29,964 of NZ_JAWDID010000065.1, read as the reverse complement.
AACCCCGGCAGATTCCGGCCCTCGCGGCGATGCGCAAAACCCTCAATGCCCACGGCACGCTGCTCGCCGGGCTCGAGGAGTTCACCGGCGCCCCGGCCTTCCTCGCCTATGCCGACGCCTATGACGTGATGATGCCCGACATGAAATATGTCGGCGGCGTGGACGAGATGCTGCGCACCGCCGAGCAACTGGCCGAGCGCGGCATCGCCGTCTCCCCGCATAATCCGACCGGGCCGATCTGCCACGCCGCGAGCCTCCAGCTCTGCGCCGCGCTGCCGGGCTTCAGCATGCTGGAAATGCAGCTCGACGAGACGCCGCTGTTCTGGTCTCTGGCCCAGCCCGGCCTGCCGCCGGTCGATGGCGGGTTTTCCGCCTTGCCCGCGGGCGACGGGCTCGGCGTCACCCTCGACCAGCAGGCGATCAGCGAGCTCACGACGGTCGATCTGCGCTTCTCGGCCTGAGGCAGGCAGGCCGCGACTAGCAGAAGTCGAAATCGACGCCCTCGTCGGCCTGCAGCACATGCTCGTCATAGAGCCGGTCATAGCCGCGGCGCCTCACCGTGGGCGGCTCTGGCAGGGCTTTGCGGCGCGCCTCCAGTTCGGCCTCGTCGACCAGCAGGTCGAGCCGGCGCTCTGCCACACTGAGCCTGATCCTGTCGCCGTTGCGCACCAGCGCGAGCGGGCCGCCGATTGCCGCCTCCGGCGCGACATGCAGCACGATCGCGCCATAGGCGGTGCCCGACATGCGGGCATCGGAGATGCGGACCATGTCCTTGACGCCCTTCGCCGCGAGCTTGCGCGGGATCGGCAGATAGCCGGCTTCCGGCATCGCCGCGGCGCTCTTCGGCCCGGCATTCTGCAGGACGAGGACATCATCCGGGCCGACATCGAGATCGGGATCGTCGATCCGGGCGGCGAGGTCGTCGAGCGAGGAGAAGACCACGGCGCGGCCCTCATGCTCGAGCAGCCGCTTCTCGGCCGCGGCGCGCTTGACGATGGCGCCGCGCGGCGCGAGCGAGCCGAAGACGGCGACGAGGCCGCCATCGGGATCGACCGGCTCCTGGCGCGGGCGCACGATCGAACGGTCGACCTGGTCGATCAGCGGTTCGTCGATCAGTTCGCCCAGCGTCTTGCCGGTCACGGTCAGGCAGTCGAGATGCAGGAGGTCGCGGAGCTCCTTCAGCACCGCCGGCACGCCGCCGCCGGCGAAGAAATCCTCCATGTAGTTCGCGCCGACCGGTTTCAGGTTCACCAGCACCGGCGTCTCGTCGGAGAGCCGATTGAGGCGATTGAGGTCGACCTTGATGCCGGCGCGGCGGGCGATGGCGGTGAGGTGCACGACGGCATTGGTCGAGCCGGAGATCGCCAGCAGCATCCGCCAGGCATTCTCGATCGCCTTCTCGGTGACGATCTGCCGGGGCAGCAGGGTTTGCGTGCCGATCAGCGCGACGGCGCGCTTGCCGCTCTCCTCGGCGCAGCGCAGGCGGTCGGCATGGACGGCGGGGATCGCGGCCGAACGCGGCAAAGCGAGGCCGAGCGTCTCGGCGATGCAGGCCATGGTCGAGGCGGTGCCCATCACGGCGCAGGTGCCGGCCGTGGTCGCGAGCCGCCCTTCGACGGCCTCGATCTCGTCCTGGTCGATCTCTCCGGCGCGGAAGCGGGCCCAGAATCGTCGGCAATCGGTGCAGGCGCCGAGGCGCTCGCCCTTGTGGCGCCCGGTCGACATCGGCCCGGCGACGAGCTGCACGGCCGGGACATTGGCGGAGAGCGCCGCCATCAATTGCGCCGGCACGGTCTTGTCGCAGCCGCCCATCAGCACGACGGCGTCGATCGGCTGGGCCCGGATCATCTCCTCGGTGCCCATCGCCATCAGATTGCGGAATTTCAGGCTGGTCGGGTTGAGGAAGACCTCGCCGAGCGAGATCGTCGGGAACTCGACCGGCAGGCCGCCGGCCATCAGCACGCCGCGCTTCACCGCCTCGAGCAGTTCCGGAAAGTGCCGGTGGCAGTTGTTGAAGCCGCTATAGGTGTTGGCGATGCCGACGATCGGCCGCGCCAGCGCCTCGTCGGAATAGCCCATCGAGCGGGCGAAGGAGCGGCGAAGATAAGCGGCGAACTCCGGGTCGCCGTAATTGGTCAGACCGCCGGCGATGCCGCGTCCCTTGCGTTCAGTCTCGCTCATGGCGCCGTACCATCTTCCTTCGAGGCTCTTGTCGAGGCACCACCGCAGGAGCCGCGGTGGTGCGGTATTGTGCATGAATGACAGGCCAGGGCACGCCATTCGCTGCGCGGCGGGCGAGCCCTATTGAATCCTGACCGGCCCGGTCGAAACGGTGCGCAGCTTCCAGCCCTCGGAGCGCGAGCCGGCGAGGTTGAGGCGGCTGGTCATGAAATGCAGCCGCTGCGTGTCCGCGCTCTTCGAGGTGCAGAAGCGGTCCTGGAGATAGAAGGGCGGCGTCGCCTGGTAATACAGGGTGGCCTCGACCGATGCCGGCTTGCCGCCGATCTCGGGCAGGGCGATGCGATAGAGCGTCGCGTCGCCGCCGCCTTCCCGGTAATCTGGATCGTCGCCGACATTGACGGGCCCGGCTTCGTCCGCCAGCTCCGGCCCGGCGCCGAGGGACGCCGCGAGCTTCACCCGCTCGTCGCGCTTGAGATAGCCTTTCGGCAGCAGGCGGTTGTCCTTCACATTGGCGCAGATCGACAGGAAGCTCGTCGTCAGCTGCCCGGCCGGTTGGGAGCCGGTGCCGCATTGCGCCGGGCCCGAAAGCGGCGGGCTCGAAACCAGCTCCTGATAGATCTGGACCTCGTCCTGCCGCGTGATCACTTCGCGATGCGGCTGATGGGCGAGCGGGTCGAGCCTCGCCGAGCAGTCGGAATTCCACCAGACCTCGCCGGCTACGGGCGCGCCCGCTGCGTCGGTGATGACGCCGAGCGCATCGGTACGTCCCGAGGCCCAGATCGTCCTGCCGCCTTCGTCGAGCACCTTGAATTCGATGAAGGCGCGCCGAAAGCCGACGCCGCTTGGAAACCTGTGGCCGACCTTGTTGGTGACGCGCACCGACGCTTCCAGCGTTGACCCCGTCATCCGGATGCTCTCGACCGCGATGGCGGCGCTGCGCTCGGCCGCCTGATGGTCGATCGCCTTCTCGGTGAAGAGCAGCGGATCGATGCCCTTCTTCGTCAGCATCGGATCCTGAGTCCGGATACCCATCAGCTCGGGGAATTGCTGCGCCATCTTGATCAGGAAGGAGTTCAGCCCGACCAGCGCATGGCTGGCGAAGCCGGAGCGCACCGGCAGGTCGATCTCCTCCGGCGGCAGGGTGTGCTCCGCCTGCGGGAAGTTGGAGTATTCCTGGATGCTGGCGATCTTGCTGCGATAGGGCTGCCCGTCCGCATCGCGGCTGGGCATATGGCAGCCCTGGCAGGTCTCGGGGCTCTTGCCGGCGCTGAAGGGCAGCGCCCCATCCGGGGACTGGCCGGTGCGGAAATCGCTGAACGCCCATTCGGCATAGGTCGTCTGCTCGTAGGTGTGGCCGATGACCTTGCCCTTGTCGAGCACCGGCAGATGCACCGTGTGGCAGCTGCCGCAGAGCTCCGAGCTCTTGATGGCGGGGTTCTGCACCGGCGTCATGCCGAGCGCATGCTCCATCGGCTTGACCTTGGGATCCTCGAACGGGCCCTTCATCTGGGTCATCTCGTCCATCAGGAAGCTGCCGGTGAAGGTCCTGGCGAAGCCCGTATTCTCGGGGTTGAGAAAGGCCTGCCGCTCCTCGACGCAGCTGTTCTGCGGCTCGGCCTTGACCCGGTTCCGCTCTGCCTCGCTCAGCGCCATGGCGTGACAGGTCGTGCAGGAAACACCGTCTCGGGCGAGCGCCCCATGCTTCGCGGCAAGCCCGGAATGGCCGGCGGGCCAGGGCACTGCCGCGACGGCGGCGCGCGTGAAGGGCGTGCAGCCCTTGCCGGCGGCGCGCTGGTCGATCTTGAACTGTCTTTGTCCCATCACGCCATGGCAGCCGAGGCAGGTGTCCTGCACGAGAGCGGCGGCTTCCGGATGGAAGGTTTCGGTCTCGCTGGCGAGCTGGGCGAAGAAGACCGGGTCGCGCCCGGCCAGGCCCATGGGCGAGGTGCTCCAGGTACCATAGGGCGAGAGATTGAGGAGGCGGCCGCCCGGCCCCGGCAGCGTCATGTCGAAATGCAGCCCCGTCGACCCCGCATCGTGGCAGCCGAGGCACTGGTCGGAAGTCAGGAATTGCTGCTTCGCCTCGCGCCGGTCCGCGCTGGCCCAGACGTTGTCATAGGTTTGCGACGGCATCCGCATCACCTTGTCCGCGCTCGGATGCGGGAAGGGGATGCCGTAGAAGGCGGCGAATTCGGGTGCCGGGCGTTGGCGTGCGGGAGCGCCGAGCAGCGTGACGTCGTCGGATTCCTGCACGATGCGCAGATGGTTCAGCATGGCGGAAAGGTCGTCATGCGCCTTCGCCGAGCGATCGGTGAAGCTGTTCTGGCTCAGGAAGACCAGCGGGCGGCCGGGCTCGCCCCTGATGTTCTTCAGGTCGGCGAAGGTCGCGTTGGCCTTGGCGCTGGCATGGCAGTTCACGCAGTACTGCCCGAAGCCCATATTGGGATAGCCGTTGCCGGGCCCGGCAGGCCAGTCGGGCTTCCAGTCGCTCCAGCCGAACCAGCCCCAGAACCAGCCATCATGCGAGGCCTTGGCGTCGCGCACCATCACGGCTGCGCCGCTGGTCGGCAGCAGCCGCAGCGGGTCGACATCGCGGCAGAGCGCGGCGGGGGCTGGGAACATCTCCTTGACCATCAGCGCCCCGTCCGGAACCGGCGCCTCGGTCGCCGTCGTCTCGTGCGCTCCGCCGCGATTGGCCTTCAACCAGCCGAACATCTCCGGCGAGTACCAGATGACGACCGGGGCATGGGTGCCGTGATAGTTCCCGGTCGCCTTGTCGTTCCGGAGCGTCGCGGTGAACGGCCCGGTATCGCGCACCGACTTGTCGACGCGCCAGCCGGCGGCCGGATTGCGGTGGCAGAAGGCGCCGAGATAGCGGCCGAGCTTCTCCTGATAGACGTCGAGCGGAAAGGCGCCCGGCCGTCGGATATCGCCATCGAGCGCGGCACAGAGCGCAGGGTCGCTGGGAACCATCGGCGTCGGGCGTTCGGCCGGGCATTGGGAGGCGGCAGCGAGCCCCGGAACCAGGGAAAGCAGGCTAAGGAGCACGATTTGGCGCAGCATGGGCAATCCGGGAGGAGCAGCGCCGGCAGGCTGCTTGCTGGGCGAAAGCAGCGCAAGCCCAATTATCGTGCCAGAGCCGGATCCGATCAGGTTGGATCAATCCGATCGGTGAATCCGTCTCTGATTGTGAGAAAGAGACCTGCCCGTTTCGCTGCGGCGTGATGGCCGCTTCCGGCCGCGGCTGTCGAGCGCTACATTGCGAGGGATGGATATGTCGCCGCAGACCGAGATCCATGACGAGCCGTCGGCCTCGAAGGCTGTGCTCTGGCTGCTCGCCGGGGGCGTCGGCCTGCTGCTGCTCGCCGGGCTCCTGCTCTGGTGGCGCGAGGGCGATCGCCTGTTCACCGACGGGCTGATCGCCGCGATCCTGGCCTGCTTCTGACCGGCCCGGCCGGTCGACCGAGGATTCCTGCCTTGAACCGCCGCCTGATCCTTCCCCTTATCGTCTTCCTGCTTGGTGCTGTCGCGCTCGCTGCCGCGGCCTTCATCACCTTCGCCCCGGCCGGGAGGCAGGCCGGGCAGAGCCTGGCCTCGAGCGTCGGCGGGCCGTTTTCGCTGACCACGGCCGAGGGCAAGACGCTGACCGACAAGGATCTGCGCGGCGCGCCCTTCCTGGTCTTCTTCGGCTTCACCCATTGCCCCGATATCTGCCCGACCAAGCTCTTCGAGATCTCGGAGGTGCTGCGCGCTGCCGGGACGAAGGGCGAGAAGCTGCGGGCGCTGTTCATCAGCGTCGATCCCGAGCGTGACACGGTCGAGACGCTGAAGAGCTATCTCGGCTCTTTCGACCCGCGCATCATCGGCCTCACCGGGGACCGCGCCGCGATCGACGCCGCCATCAAGGCCTATCGTGGCTATTCCAAGAAGGTGCCGCTCAAGGATGGCGACTACACCATGGACCACACCGCGCTGGTCTATCTGATGGACAAGAATGGCGGCTTCATCGGCGCCTTCAACATCGAGCGCCCGCCGGCGGAAGCGGCGCAGGAATGGCTGCGGCATCTTTGACGCCGGCGCGCTGCCAGTTCTGATCTAGGCTGGTGGCTTGCGATAGCGCGAGGAGCGGGCGCGGCCATGCTCCGTCTTGTTCCAGGCGAAGGGACGGTTGCTGTACTCGATCAGCGCGAGCCAGGCCGCCAGCGAGACCAGCATGTAATAGAGCGGCAGGCCCGGTAGGCAGCGCCAGAGGTCGACGGCGCCGCGTCGCCAGGCCCCGAGCGCCGGCACCAGGAAAACGACGCAGACCCCGGCACCGGTCAGCGTCAGTGCGGTGGCCGAGAGCAGCAGCTCAAGAGGGCTGTCGGGGTTCAGCAGCGAGCCGTTCAGAACGGCGAGCGTGAAACCGAGCAGGAAGAACGGGTAGCCGAGCGTTCCCAGCAGGGTGCCGAGCGCCAGCACCAGGAAGGTCAGCGTTGCCACCGGCCCGGCTTCGAGCAGCAGCCGATGCGGCGCCAGAAGGTGGCTGATCAGCGTCTGTAGGTAGCCCTTTAGCCAGCGGGTGCGCTGCTTCATCCAGACGCGCAGATTGGGCGGAGCCTCCTCCAGGGTCGCCGAGGGCAGGTCGGCGATGCGGCCGCCGGCTCTCACCAGGCGAAAGCCGATATCGGCATCCTCGGTGACGTTCCAGGCATCCCAGCCACCGACCTCGCGCAGCGCCTCGGTGCGGAAATGGTTCGAGGTCCCGCCGAGCATGATCGGCAGGCCGCAGCGCAACAGGCCCGGATTGAAGACGTCGAAGAGCCCGGCATATTCCAGTGCGAAGAAGCTGGCGAGCCAGCCATCTCCGGTGTTGTCGATGACGAGCCGGGCCTGCAGGCAGACCAGATCCGCGTCGTCGCGCAGGAAGCGCGCGGCGGCGAGGCGCAATTGTTGCGGCTCCGGGACGTCCTCGGCGTCGAAGATCGTGAACAGCTCGCCCTGTGCCTCCGCCAGCGCGACATTGAGGGCGCGCGGCTTGGTCTGCGGCGCGCCGCGCGGCACGATCACGATCTGCATGAAAGGCGGCAGCTGGCGCGCCGCCAGCAACCGCTGCATGCCCAGGTCGATTTCCTCGACGAGGATGCGGATGTCGAGCTTGGCGGGCGGGTAGTCGAGCGCCGACAGGGCGCCGATGAGCTGGTTCAGGACCTTTTCTTCGCCGAGGAGCGGCACGGCGACGGTGTAGACCGGCAGGCGGCTGTCATCGACGCGCCAGCGATGCTCGCGCCAGAGGTCGGGCGGGGGCTTCTCCATCAGGCTCGCGAGGCGCAGCACGACGGCACCGAAGAAGACCGGTCCCAGGGCCAGCGCGACACCGATCAGCGTGCCGACCGGCGCGAGGGTCGTCAGCGCGGCGAGCAGGCCGACGATGAGAAGCGCCAGCCCCTTCTGCGAGATGCTGCTGCCGGTGCGGGCGCTGAAGCGGGTAAGGCCGGCTTCGTCGAGACCGGCCGCCCGGCGGGCGAGCATGCGGGCATTGCTGGCGCGCAGCCCTCTGGCCAGAGCCGAAGGCGTCACGATCACGAGGTCGTCGCGGCCCTGCGGTTTGCCCGCCATGAAGCGCCGCAGCGGTGCGCCTGCTGGCGGTGCGCAGGCGAAGCGGACGGGACTCCTTGGCCCGTTCGCGGCCCGCGACACGCCCTCGCGCATGATCGCCGCGAGGTCTCCGCCCGGCAGCAGCGGCGGAGCCTCGGCGAGGAAGTGTAGGCCGAGTTCGGCGGCGAGGGCCCGGTAGAATGCAACCTCACCGACGAGGCCGGAGGCGATGACCTGCCTTGCAGGCGAGACGCCGAGCCGGACGGCGGCGAGCGCCGCCCGTTGAAGTTCAGCTGGAGGAACGCCATGGCTCGCAAGGAAAGCGATCTCGACCGGCAGGCCCGCTTCGGCCACGCCGCTCACGCAACGACACGGTCATAAGACCGCGCTCCCATCGTCGCCCCCCGTGTCGGCGGGTCATTTCACCTTCGCCGACAACCTATGGTTGCTTCTTTAAAGCTGGGAGTCGAGTGGAATTCCGCATCCTTAGCGCGATTCCGGCCATTTCGGCTGGAATCGGCCGGGTTCAGCGCCAGGCGTCGGCGACACCGCCCTGGTGATGAGCGCATTGCGAGTGGTCGGCGAGCGCTTCGATGATCGCGCAATCGCAGGCGCTGACTCCGCCCGAGCAGGTCGCGGCGATCCGTTCCAGCTCCTTCTCTAGGGAGCGCAGCCGCGCGATCTTGTGGCGGACTTCGCCGAGATGGGCGACGGAGATCGCATGTGCCTGGTCGCAGGGCAGCTCCGGGTTGTCCGAAAGCTTCAGCAGGGTGCGGATGCTGTCGACCGAGAAGCCGAGATCGCGCGCATGCTTGATGAAGGCGAGCCGCTCGACATGGCGCCTGCCATAGCGGCGCTGGTTGCCTTCGGTCCGCTCCGGCGGCGGCAGCAGTTCGACCTGCTCGTAATAGCGGATGGTCTCGACCTTGACGCCGGTCTGCTCGGCCAGCACGCCGATCGGAACGACGCGTTCCAGATTCTTTCGGTCGGACATCGATTTTCCTCTTGAACCTCTAGTCACTTCAGATTGTATCTGGGGTGTCTCTAGGCGCCGTCAAGCGGAGACAATCATGCGCGAAACCGATTCCGATGCCGCAAACCCGCTGTCCTGGCAGGTCACTGGCATGGATTGCGCGAGCTGCGCGGCCAAGATCCGCAGTGCCGTCGAGCGACTGCCGGGGGTCAGCGATGTCCGGCTCTCGGTGATGTCGGAGACTTTGTCGCTCTCGCTCGCCTCCGGCGGGGCGACGGCGGCCGAGGTCGAGCGCCGCGTCGCCGGCCTCGGCTATGCCCTGGCACCGGCCAAGCCCGCGGCCTCCGCGCCCGCTCCGGAGCCGTCCTCTTGCGGCTGCGGCCATGATCACGGGCCGGCAGCAGCCGACCCGAAGATCGGCCATCGGCATGCGCCGGGTGCCGATCATGACTACGATCATTCCCATGAGGGCCACGGCCACGCGCATTCGCATGGCGGCACGGGCAAGAAGGCCAATGCTAAGGCCGATGCCGGGCACGGCCTGCCTGGCCATGTCCATGAGGTGACGCCGGACGGCATGAGCTGGTACCAGACCGGCAAGGGCCGGCTGGTGCTGCTCACCGGCTCGCTCCTGGCCGGCGCCTGGCTGGCGAGCCTCGCCTGGCCCGCTGGTTCCTACTGGCTCTTCGTCGCCGCCTGTCTGATCGGCGTCGTGCCGGTGGCGCGGCGCGCCTTCGCCGCCGCTGCGGCCGGCGTGCCCTTCACCATCGAGATGCTGATGACGATCGCCGCCGCCGGCGCGCTCGTCATCGGCGCGGCCGAAGAGGCGGCGCTGGTCGTCTTCCTGTTCGCCGTTGGCGAGGTGCTGGAGGGTGTCGCCGCCGACCGCGCCCGCGCCTCGATCCGGGCGCTCGGCGATCTCGTGCCCAAGACCGCGCTGGTCGAGGAGAACGGCACGACGCGTCAGGTCGATGCCGCCGCGCTGGCGATCGGCCAGATCGTGCTGATCCGCCCCGGCGACCGGGTCCCGGCCGATGGCGAGATCGTCTCCGGCATTTCCGGCATCGACGAGAGCCCGGTGACCGGCGAATCGGTGCCGAAGACAAAGGGCGTCGGCGATCCCGTCTTCGCCGGCTCGGTCAACCGCGAGGCGGCGTTGCGCGCCCGCGTCACCAAGGCGGCGCAGGACAACACCATCGCCCGCATCATCCGCCTGGTCGAGGAGGCGCAGGAGGCCCGCGCGCCGACCGAGCGCTTCATCGACCGCTTCTCGCGCATCTACATGCCGGCGATTGTGGCGCTCGCCATCGCCGTCGCGCTTGTGCCGCCGCTGTTCTTCGGCGGCGAATGGGCGGTCTGGATCTATCGTGCGCTGGCTCTGCTGCTGATCGGCTGTCCCTGCGCCCTCGTCATCTCGGTTCCCGCCGCCATCGCCGCTTCGCTCTCGGCCGGCGCCCGGCAGGGCCTGCTGCTCAAGGGCGGCGTCGTCATCGAAGCCGCCGCCAAGACCGGCACGGTCGCCTTCGACAAGACGGGGACGCTGACCGAGGGCACGCCGCGCGTCACCGAGGTGGTGGCGCTAGGCCGGAGCGACCGCGAGGTCGTCGAACTCGCCGCTGCGGTCGAGACCGGCTCGAGCCATCCGCTGGCGCAGGCGATCATCGCCCGGGCCGAGGCGCATCTCATCCCGGTGCGGCCGGCAACCGAAGCCGCGGCCATCGCCGGCCAGGGCGTCACCGGCCAGCTCGATGGAGTCGCGATCTTCGTCGGCGCGCCCCGTCATGCCACGAGCCGCGCGACCTTCGACGCGACCGCAAAGGCTGCGGTCGAGCAGCTCGAATCCGACGGCAAGACGGTCGCCGCCGTCATCGCCGATGGCGTGCTCGCCGGGCTGATCGCGCTGCGCGACGAGCCGCGTGCCGACGCGGCGGCGGCGGTCGCCGAGCTCAAGGCGCTCGGCGTGCGCTCGGTGATGCTGACCGGCGACAATGCCCGCACCGGCGCGGCGATCGCCGGCGCGCTCGGCATGGACCACAAGGCCGAGCTGATGCCCGACGACAAAGTCGCGGCGATCCGCGAGCTTTCGGCGCAGGCTCCGGTGATGATGGTCGGCGACGGCATCAACGACGCGCCGGCGCTTGCCGCGGCCGGGATCGGCGTCGCCATGGGCTCCGGCACCGATGTCGCGCTCGAGACGGCGGACGGCGCCGTGCTGAAGAGCCGTGTCCGCGACATCGCGGCGATGATCCGGCTGGCGCGCGCCACCATGTCGAACATCCGCGTCAACATCGCGCTCGCGCTCGGGCTGAAGGCGGTGTTCCTGGTCACCAGCGTGCTCGGCTACACCGGGCTTTGGGTCGCGATCCTCGCCGATACCGGCGCGACCGTGCTGGTCACCGCGAATGCGCTGCGGCTGCTGCGCTTCGACGCCGGCAAGACGAGCTGAGGGGACTTGCGATGAGCGGCATGGAGATCGCCAGCTATCTCATGGTCGTGGTCTATGTGATCAGCTTCCTCGCCATGAGCGCGATCCTGGCGAAGGAGGCCGGCCGCCCGGTCTGGCTGTTCGGCAAGGGCGGCGAGAAGCAGGCCCTGCCGGCGCTCTTGTTCAAGCTCGCCTTCGCCGGGGCGGTGATCTGGCCGCTAATGCTCGCCGCCTTCGGCAATCCGGTCGCGCATGACCCGCTGCATGCCGCGCTCGACGGCCCATGGTACGATGTGCTCGGCCATCTCCTCGTCGTCATCGGCGCCTGCGTCGCGCTCTTGTCGCAGCGCTATATGGGCACCTCCTGGCGCATCGGCGCGGCCGAGGGCGAGCAGGGCGCTATCGTCGACAGCGGCCCCTTCGCGATCTCGCGCAACCCGGTCTTCCTCGGTCAGGCGCTGCTGTTCATCGGGCTGTTCATCGTCCTGCCGAGCCTGGTCCAGGCCGGCCTCACCCTCGCTCTGCTGATCGCCATCCGCCTGCAGGTCGCGATCGAGGAACGCGTGCTCACCGCCTCGCTCGGCCAGCCCTATCTCGCCTATCGCGCCCGCGTCCGGCGCTGGCTCGGCGTCACCAGGCAGTTGCCGGCATGACGCTCTCCAGCAACATCGTCGGCATCCTCGCCGTCAGCGCGCTCGCCGCCGGCCTCGATCAGGCCAGCAAATGGCTGATGCTGACCGTGGTCATGGATCCGCCGCGGGTGATCGAGCTTGCGCCCTTCCTCAACCTGCGGCTCGGCTTCAACACCGGCATCAGCTTCGGCATGTTCCGCGACACGCTGGAGCGCTGGCCTGAAGTGCTCGGGCTGTTCAAGCTCGCGGTCGGCCTCGGCCTCATCATCTGGGCGGCGCTGTCGCGGCACCGGCTCGAGCGCATCGGCCTAGCCCTGATCGCCGGCGGCGCCTTCGGCAATGCGCTCGATCGCTGGCGCCAGGGCGCGGTCACCGATTTCCTCGATCTGCACTGGGGTGGCTGGCATTGGCCGACCTTCAACGGCGCCGACATCGCGATCACGATCGGCGTCATGCTGATGCTGTTCGCCAGCCTGCCGCTCGCCGACCGCTTTGCCGGCCCGGGCGCCGCACCCCAGAAGACCGAGCCGGAGGCGTCGCGATGATCGCGAACTGGCTGGCCCGGCTCGGCAGAGCTCTTGGCGAAGGCATGCCGCGTGGTCTTCTGCTCTCGCGCGGGACAGTACTGCGTGCTCTCGCCATCGCGGCCGTCGGCCTCGGCCCCTTCATCTATCTCGGCACGCTTCACCGGGAGCCGGTCGCGAAGCGCGCCGATATCGGCGTCGTCCATCCGTGGTCGCGCGGCGCTGCCCGCGCCGGCGAGCAGTACCCGATCTATGCCAGCTTCGAGAACGGTGGCCGCGTGCTCGACCGGCTGATCGCGGTCGAGACGCCCTTGGCGCGCCTGGCCGTGATGAAGGAGCTCGACCGCAGCAGCGGCGTGGTCAGGCCGATCGAGCTCGACGAGCTCGCCATCCCCGGCAACAGCAGGCTCTCGCTCCGGCCCGGAGCCCGGCAGATCACGCTCGTCGGGCTGAAGCAGGCGATCGAGCCCGGCGCGACGATCCCCGTGACCTTCGTCTTTTCCCGGGCCGGGCGTGTGACGACGCAGGTGCAGGTCGAGAATCGCGGGCAGCCCGAGCACGCCGACCATTCCTGAGGTCGGTGCGGCGCGCGGGGAGCATGGAGCAGGGCATGGCGGCAGGGCATTCCCATGGCGGCAGCGCGAAGGGCGGAACCGCGGCAGGCCGCCACAAGTCGCGCCTGGCGGCGGCGCTGGCGCTGACCGCGAGCTTCATGGTGGCCGAAGTCGTCGGCGCGCTCTGGACGGGCAGCCTCGCTTTGCTCGCCGACGCCGCGCATATGCTGACCGATGCCGGCGGCCTCGCTCTGGCGCTGATCGCGATCCGCTTCGCCGAGAAGCCGGCGACGCCGCAGCGCAGCTATGGCTATGTCCGCATGGAGATTCTCTCGGCGCTGGCCAATGCGGTCGTGCTGCTCCTGCTGACCGTCTACATCCTCTACGAGGCCTATCAGCGCTTCCTGAATCCGCCGCCCATTCTCGGCGGCCCGATGCTGGCGGTCGCGGCCCTCGGGCTGATCGTCAATCTGATCAGCATGAAGTTGCTCGCCGGCGGCTCCTCCGAGAGCCTGAACGTCAAGGGCGCCTATTTCGAGGTGCTGAGCGACATGCTCGGCTCGCTCGGCGTCATCGTCGCCGCGCTGGTGGTGATGGCGACCGGCTGGACCCTGGCCGACCCGATCGTTGGCGCCGGCATCGGCCTCTTCATTGTGCCGCGCACCTGGAACCTGCTCCGGCAGGCCGTCCACATCCTGATGGAAGGCACGCCGCCGGAGATCGACATGGCCCTGCTCGAGAAATCGCTGCTCGGCCTGCCCGGCGTCACGGCCGTCCACGACCTCCATGTCTGGACGCTGACCTCGGGCCTGGATGCGATGAGCGGTCATGTCGTCGTCGCCGACATGGCCGATGCGCGGCCCGTCCTCGTCGCGGCCGGGACGCTGCTCGCCGACGAGTTCGGGCTGAAGCACACGACGATCCAGATCGAGGACGAGGCGATCCGCCGGACCGAGGGGCACGAGCAGCGCCTCTAGAGCCGGCTCCGAGCTACCGCAATTCCGACACAGGCAGAGCCGAAAGCCGAACCATGGAATCGTTCATCGCCGCCCTGGTCTCGCTCCTGATCCTCAATCCGATCCAGAGCGCGATCACCAGCCAGCTTTCGGCGCTCGGCATTCCCCGCGACAGTGCCGAGAAGGTCGCGGCCTGCGCGCGCGCCGCCACACCCGCCATCGTGACGCGCGTCGGCGATAACCCGGGCTGGGCGGTCGGCCAGGTCGTCCGCTTCTGGACCGGAGCGGCGAGCCCGGTGATCGTGCTCGTCGAGATCGCGCCGCAATGCGCCGGCGCCGTCGAGACGGCCAAGCGCGCTATCTCGCGCCCGGCCTGACGCCTCAAGGCGTTGCTGCGGCTTGCGCTCCCCGCCGGTCCGGGCGCGGCGGAAGCTTTCCTTAGGGTTGATGGCAAGGAAAGAAATATCAATGGAATCTGAATCTTAGATGTAGAATCGCGCCCTCCGGTTTTGCGCCATCGCAAGCCGGGTCTGCGAGAAGCGCTCCCGACAAGGAGAGCGTGATGACAAGCAGGCGGAACTGGATCGGAGCGGCGTTCCTCGCCATCGCGGCGATGGGCCTGGCCCCGGCGGCCAAGGCTGCGGGCACGACCGATCTCGCCCATCTCCATGCCGGCGAGCCGTCGCGCACGCCGATCGGCTGGGCGCAGTTCTGCGCCGACAACCCTAGCGATTGCCGGGTCTCGCGCTCGCCGGCCAGCGCGGCGCGCCTCGACGACCGGTCGTGGAGCGAGCTGCTCGCGGTCAATCTGAAATACAACAAGGCGATCGAGCCGATCACCGACCAGGACCAGTTCGGTGTCATCGAGAACTGGGGCTATGCCACGAGCGGCAAGGGCGATTGCGAGGACTACGTCCTCGAGAAGCGCCGCGAGCTGATCCGCAGGGGCTGGCCGATGTCGGCGCTGCTGATCACAGTGGTGATCGACAAGGAAGGCGGCGGCCATGCCGTCCTTACCGTCGTCACCGACCGCGGCGAATTCATCCTCGACAACCAGACCGACAAGGTCCTGCCCTGGTCGAAATCCGGGCTGACCTTCATCCGGCGCCAGTCGCCCGCGGACCAGAATGTCTGGCTCGATCTTGGCCGCTTCCTCGGGCGTCCCGATGTCGTGACTGCGGCGATCGCGGGCGCGCGTTAGCACCCGCGACGGCCCGCTCGATTCAGCGCCCGGCCAGGAGTGGCGCCAGGATCGCGTCGAACTGTTCGATCGTCAGCGCGCCGACATGCTTCTCGCCATTGACGAAGAAGGTTGGGGTCGAGTCGACGCCAAAACCCTTGCCGCGCTCGGAAACCTGCCTGATGCCCTGGTAGAGGTCCTCGCGCTTCAGGCAGGCCTCGACGCCGTCCTTGCCCATGCCGGCCTGGCGCATCGCCTGGGTCAGCCCGTCCAGCGGCTTGTCTGAGTGGGCCCAGCCTTCCTGCGTCTTGTAGAACATGTCGACCACCGCATACCATTTCTCCTCGCCGGCACAGCGCGCGAGCATGAATCCGGCCATGGCGAGCGGGTCGAGCGGGAATTCGCGGATGATGAAGCGGACCTTGCCGGTGTCGACGTACTTCGCCTTGAAGTCCGGCCAGGTCCTGGTGTGGAAGTTCATGCAGTGATGGCAGGTGAGCGAGGCATATTCGATCACCGTCACCGGCGCATCGGCCGCTCCGAAGATCTTCTCCGGCAGCGGGCCGGGTTCGAGCAGGCCGGAGGGGCCTTGTGCGAAGGCTGTCGCTGACAACGAGCCGGCAAGGCCGAAGGCGATGGACTGAAGGGCGAGGCGGCGGTCGAGCATGGCGTTGATTCCCGGTGGTTCGGGCCGGTCTGCGACCTCTAGTGATGTCAGGGTCAAGAGGGGAAAGCTTGCGCCCGGGCTGCCGCCGCTTCACGAAATTGTCAGTTGAACCTCGACCGGCATGAGCTTGCAGGGTCGCGGGCGTCCGTTCACCAGCCGTTAGCGATACGCCCCGACAATCCCGCAATGTCCATCCGCTCCCTCGCCCGGAACCTCCGCCGTCATGCGCTGCTCCTCGCCGGAGCCGTGCTCTTGTCCTCCTGCGTGGCGATGGAGGGCGACGATCGGCATTTGCAGCCGCTCCCGGTCGCGCTGGTCTCGCAGATGTCGGCCAAGGGCATGACGCAAGCCGACCCGATCCTGATCCGCATCTTCAAGAAGGAGAGCGAGCTCGAGGTCTGGAAGCGCGACCGCTCGGGCCGCTATGCGCTGCTGAAGACCTATCCGATGTGCCGCTGGTCGGGCCAGCTCGGCCCGAAGAGGCGCGAGGGCGATCGCCAGGCGCCGGAAGGGTTCTATACGGTCACCGCCGAGCTGATGAACCCGAAGTCGCAGTTCTATCTTTCCTTCAACCTCGGCTATCCCAATGCGCTCGAACAGGCGCAGGGCTTCACCGGCTCGGCGCTGATGGTCCATGGCGCCTGCACCTCGGCCGGCTGCTATGCGATGACCGATGACGGCGTCACCGAGATTTATGGTCTCGCCCGCGAGGCCTTCGTCGGCGGCCAGCGCAGCTTCCAGGTCCAGGCCATGCCCTTCCGTATGACGCCGGAGAACATGGCGGCGCATCGCAACAATCCGAACATCGCCTTCTGGCGCAATCTCAAGGAAGGCTACGATCACTTCGAGGCGACCCGTCGCCCGCCCCGCCTCGGCTATTGCGAGCGCCGTTACGTCTTCGATCCGGTCGAGGGCGCCGGCCCCTTCGTACCGGGCGAGGCCTGCCCGGTCTATGAGGTCGAGCAGGACAGTCGCGATCTCGTCGCGCAGAAGCGTACGCGCGACGAGGAGCGTACCGCGGGGCTGATCGCCTCCGGCACCCCAGCGATGAGCTATGCGCTGCGCGATGGCGGCATGCATGAGAGCTTCCGTAGCCTGCTCAGAAAGATGGGGCCGGAGCGGATGCAGACCATGGTCGCCGGCAAGGTCGAGATCAGCAATCCCGACGCCGCGCTGGCCGACCCCTTCGTCGCCGATCCCGGCGATCGCGCGCAGTTCACCGGCTCCCTACCGGCCCGGTAAGGCGGGCACTGGCCGCGTTTCACGCCCGGCCATCGCACCGGGTGCGACGCTAGGCCGGTTTGATTTCGCCGCGGAGCTTGCCGAGAAGCGGGCAACGGCCGCGCGCCGATCTTGCAGGAATCCCCGATGCCGATCCTTCGCTGGATACGCTACACCGCCTGGACGGCGCTCGCCGTCGTCGTCTTCGTCGCCGCTGCGATCCTGCTCGGCTGGTGGCGGGTCGACGGGCCGGGCGCACCGGGCCGGCCGGTTCAGACCGCCGGCGCCCCGATCGATGTCGGCGGGCCGTTCAGCCTCGTCGACCATACCGGCCGCAGGGTCACCGACGCCGATTTCCGCGGTAAGCCGATGTTGGTCTTCTTCGGCTTCACCCATTGCCCGGAGGTCTGCCCGACCACGCTGCTGGACCTCACCAACCAGCTCAAGGCGCTCGGTCCCGAGGCCGAGCGGCTGCAGGTGCTCTTCATCACCGTCGATCCCGAGCGCGATACCCCGGCTCAGCTTGCGCTCTATCTCCAGTCCTTCGATCCGCGGATCGTCGGTCTCTCCGGCACGGTGGAGGAGGTCGAGGCGGCGGTGAAGGCCTACAAGGCCTATGCCCGGAAGATCCCGACCGAGGACAGCTACACCATGGACCACACCGCCTCGGTTTATGTGATGGACGCCGCAGGCCGCTTCCGCACCCTGATCGACTATCACGAGGAAGCGCAGGCGGCTCAGGCCAAGATCCGGCTGGTCCTGAAGTGAGGCGAGCCGGCTTTGTCTGGGCGCGCCGGGCAGGGTAGACTTCGCTTCATGCCTTCGCTCAGCCTGCGCATCGACGTCGCCCCGGAGACCCGCATCGGGCCGGGCAAGATCGAACTGCTCGAGAAGATCGCGGCCTTCGGCTCGATCTCCGCGGCGGGGCGCGAAATGGGCATGTCCTATCGGCGTGCCTGGGATCTCGTCGAGGATCTCAACCGCGTCTTTGGCAAGCCGATGGTCGAGCGCCAGGTCGGCGGCAAGAGCGGCGGAGGCGCCCATCTGACGGCGCTCGGCCTCGCCTTGGTATCGCAGTACCGCGCCATCGAGCAGGCGGCGGCCGAGGCGGCCCGTCCGCATCTCGCGGCGCTGCAGGCCGAGGTCGAGAAGCCGGCCGGCCCTGCGGCGGGCGAGGATGCGCCGGAGCGCCCTTCGCGGGCCGTCAGCGAGTAGAGCCGACTGCCATGGCAGCTGCCGCTGCCGGCACCCGGTGCAGCTCCGATCCCCGCCCGGCTCAATGCGTCGCGAAGCGCCAGGTGAGATTGCCGGTGATGGCATGGTTCTGGGCGCGCGAGCCGATTTGGCCGCGATAGGCGATGCCGAGGTTGAGATCGGCCGAGGCCTGCCAGTCCAGCTTCGCCTCGGCGACGAGCGCATTGCGGTCGATCGGCAGCCCCGCCACGGCGAAGGCCGAAGTGCCGCCGGCAAACGCCATCAACCGCTCCGGCCGGACATCGCCATAGGCGTGCTGCCAGCCGATCATGCCCTTGAGCGTGAGCGGCAGGTCGGCGAACAGCTGCATCTCGGCGCGCAGGCCGAGCGTCGTCGTCGCCAGGTCCTGGTCCTGGCTGGCGCCGCCCAGCGCCGCGATGCCGCCGCGCTCGCGGAAGGCATTGCTGTGCAGGCGCATGATCGAAGCCCCGAGGAACGGCTCCAGCGTCGTCCGGCCGAGCCCGGAGCGATAGCCGAGCTCGCCGAAGGCCTGCAGCGTCGAGCCGTCATAGGAGGCGGTCAGCCTGTCGCTCAGGCCGGGCAGGAGGACGGTGCGGCTGGTGTCGATATCGTGCCAGGCATAGGCCGCGCCGAGCCGCAGCGAGACCGGCCCCCATTGCCCGGAGCCGTAGATCGCGCCGAAGATGCTCTCGTTCGTGCCGGAGGAGAGCCGGCCCGTCACGTCGAAGCTGCTGCGCGCGAAGCCGCCGGCGAGGCCGATGCGGAAGGCATCGCCGACGGGCGTGTCGGCGCCGAGAACGAAGCCGCCGGTCGAGGTCTTCAGCCCGGCGGCGTTGCCGTCCGTGCCGATGCGGCCCCAGGAGCCGAAGCCCTCGCCCCAGAGCGCATGGTTGCGCGGGGTCTGCGCCACGGCGATCTCGGCCGGCCGCGGCGAGCGGCCGGGCAGGTCCGCCGCGTAGCCAGCGCCGTAGTCGCCTTGGGCGAGCGCCGGCAGGGTCGACACGCCTGGGGCCGGCTCGCGCAGGCGGCTAAGAATGCTGGTCTGCACCTGCCGCGCCTGGTCGTAGCTCACCGTCCCGGTCGAGGCGTGCACTTCGCCCGACAGCGCTGCGAAGGCCTGGCCGCCCTGGGCGACCGAGACGTTGGCGGCCGCGGTGACGAGGCCGCCGAGATTGCCGGTGGCGGCGATGGCGTCGAGCTCCGCCGCCACGGCCTTCTGGTTGTAGGTCCAGGCGGCCGGGCTGAAGGCGTTCGCCGGGAGGATCAGCGAGACATGGAGGTTGTGGCGGTCGATCGAGAGCGCGGGCTTCAGGAAGCCCGGCCCGCCGGTGACCGCGTCGAAACGGACTTCGCCGCCGTCCTCGTTCGTGATCAGCGTGTATCTGGTGCCGGGTGTGTAGACGCCGGCCTCGGGCACGATGGCGAGCGTGCCGGCATTGATCTGGAGCCGGTTTCCGGCGCCGACGACGCTGATCCGGTCGCTCCGGCCGTCCGGGTTGATCTCCATCTCGAGCGTGCCGGCGGTCAGGGTGAGGTTGCCGTTGACGGTGATCTGGCCGATCGAGTTGCCCGGCGCGATCGTGCCGCCGCGATTGTCGATATTGCCGACGACATTGCCGGCGCCGGCAAGGGTCCCCTTGCTTTCGATGATGACGTTGCTGGTCAGAGGGCCGTTCACGGCGAGCGTGCCGCCCCTGATCGTCGTGCCTCCGCCGACGCTGTTGCTCCCGGTCAGGCTGACCCTGCCGGCGCCGTCCTTCACCAGCTTGCCCGGCCCGAACATCCGCCCGGCAAAGGTGCCGTCGAAATCCTGGGCGAAGACGAGATTGTCCTCGTTCTGGATCGTGCCCTGCAGGCTTCGGGTATTGCCGCGCAAGGTGCCGTTATAGATTTTGGTACCGCCGGTGTAGGTGTTGGTACCTCCGAAAGTGATGGTGCCGGGCTTGCCGGGCATGTCGATGATCACCGCCCCCGTGCCGGATATGTCGCCGCGGGCGCTCCAGAAGGTCATCCCGTTCAGGTCGGGATTCTCAAAATAGAGGCGCCCGTTGTTGACGATGTTGCCGTCGAGGAAGGATTTGACGCGCACGATGCCGTCTTCGATGATCGTGCCGCCGCTATGGGCGCCGCCGAAATAGACGGGGACGATCCCGAAAACCGCGGTGCCGGTTCCAGCTATGACCAGCGTGCCGGGGCCCTTCTTGACCAGGGTCCAACTGCCCGCCAGACGATCCCCCTCGGCAAAGCCGTTCTGGGGCCCACCCTCGTCCAGAATGCCGCCGACGGTCTGTGTCTCGCCTGCTCCGGGCATGAAGGTCAGGGTGCCGCTGCCATGCAGGAACAGCGACTCGCCGAAACCGTCAAAGGCTCGGGTCGAGTCGACATTGTTGCCGCTGATGTTGCCGTTCCCCGCGACGGTCAGCTTTCCGCCGCTCTGGACGAAGATGGCACCGCCCATGCTCGCCCCGTAGCCACCCTGGTAGTCCGGGAAACCGCCGCCGAGCCCGTCCCAGGGGTTGCCCTTGCCGCCTCCCCAGCCCGGCTGGCCGGGGGAACCGTCGCGACCGGCGCCCGCACCGCCGCCATAGCCGCCATTGCCGCCGGTGTTGCGGTACGACCCGCCGCCGCCGCCGCCGAAGCTGCCATTGCCACCCCGGAGCGTGACGTAGCCGTCGCCGCCGCCGGCCCGGCCGTAGCCACTATAGCTGCCGCTGCCATCCTCGCCGTTCGCATTCGCCGGGAGATAGCCTCCGCCGCCGCCGGCGCTGCCGAGACCGGACGCGGAATAGGGAATTCCGCCTTCGCCTCCAAAGGCACGGTTGGCTGTCATATAGACATTGGTTGCGAGCACCTGCGCATCCGAGGCGATGAAAAGCGCGCCGCCCATCCCCGCGCCGCCACCACCACCGCCGCCGCCATTGCCGGCTCCGCCATGGCCGCCCTGAGCCAGGGCATGCTCGATTCTCAGATCCTTGAGGCCGATCGAGGCGGACTCGACGAACAGGCCGCGATATTGGTGGTTACCGGACAGCGTGTTGCCCTGGCCGTTGATGAGCACGTCCTGCCGGATGATCGGCAGGTTGCTCTCGAGCGTGATTCCCTCCGTGAAGGTGATGGTGTCCCCGTGCTTGGCGCTGCTGATCGCGCTTCTCAGCGAGGCATCGTTGCGGACGAAGTACTCGGTGGCGACGGCCGGGCCGGCCAGCAGCGCCAGGAGGGCGCTGGAGGAGAGCAGCGCCTGGCGAAGCCGGCCGCAGGCCGGCCCGACACAGGCCGAGCTGCTTTCGCCATCGGACGCCGAAGCGGGACCGGTCGACGCAGAGGCGTTCTGAAGCGAGCAGCGCATTGCGTGACCCCTGGTCGTGGTTCTCCGCCATCGGCCAAGCGGCAACGGAATGTCGCTACATCATAACCGGGATACGCCTCGAAGCTCCGGAAACCATTGGAAATGATTTGCTGAGGGTGGAATTATGAAGATTAAATTCTCGTAATATCTCATAAGGCAGAGTTTATATGGGTCATTATATGGTACAAAAAGGTGGTTATCTATAATTTTGCTTCGTTAATGATCTTATCAAAGATGCAGTAATTTGCAAAAATTGTATAAGCTGTTCCGCGAATTAAAGGTCATGCCGCTGGAGATTCGGTGGCTATTGCAAGATCTTCCCGTTAATCGGGTCGACGATCCCAGATCCTGAAGTTGCTCAAGCATGAGTTCGGTCAGGTCCGGGACATCCTGCTGAAGCTGGCTCTGCCCTTGTCGCGCATGCGCCACTGCCCGGTCGTAACCAGGCCCTCGGTCAACGAAGCGTCAGGCCCGAAGGGATGCTTCCGAGCGATTCGCTCGCGGGCTTGCGATCTTCTGCGCTGCGATGGGTGCAGTTCTGACTGCCATGTCGCCTGCGAGCCGTCAGCCTTGCAGCGCCGTCTGGAAAAGCGCTGCTTCGGCGCTGAGCCTGCGCAGCGCGAATCGAAAGGCCTGCGATGTCAGGAGAAGGGTGAGCAGCGCCGCAGCGCTGATCCGAAACCGTAGAGAATTTCACGATCTACGGGAGAAGGATGGTGGAGCCAGGCGGAATCGAACCGCCGACCTCTTGAATGCCATTCAAGCGCTCTCCCAACTGAGCTATGGCCCCACTGTCGCAGCCACCTTGGGGAGTGGCTGGAATTCCTCTTGCACCGGCTCCGGGGGAGCCCTGCGCTTCGTCGCGGCAGCGACGAAGCGCTCTATAGGCAGGCTTTCGCCGGGACACAAGCACGAATGTGAAGCGCGTCCCGCTTTTTCATTCGCGCCTGTGAAAAGGCGCCTCAGGCGTCCTCGTCGCCCTCGAGATCGCCGTCGATCAGGTCGGAGACGTCGTCGTCGCCTTCCTCGTCCTCTTCCAGGAAGGTGTCGTCGTCGTCGGCGCTGCTGCCGTCGTCCTCAATCTCGATGTCGTCCTCGCTGGTGACGACGGCTTCCTTCTCGGACGCTTCCGCATCGGCTTCGTCGAGCGAGACGAGCTCGACCGCGCCGTCGGCGGCCTCGGCCTCGTCCTCGTCATCGGCGGGTTTGGCGGCGACGGCCGCGGCGGCCTTCGCCTGCGGCTCGAACACCGAGCGCGGATAGGACTGCCCGGTATAGGGGGAAACGATCGGATCCTTGTCGAGATCGTAGAATTTACGGCCTGTCACGGGACAAACGCGCTTGGTGCCAAGTTCCGGTTTCGCCACGGCGTCGGACCTTCGAGTTACATGCGGAAGGGGTTCTGAAAAGCAGGGGCGTCCGTTAGTCGGGCCGGGCGCGCCTGTCAAATGCTGATTTCTCCTGCGCTGGCGGGCGGCCGGCGCGCCGCAGAACCACCCGGCGGCCGGGCGCCGGCCCGGGGATGAAAAACGGCTCCCGCTTCCCCGCTTCATGCACTACAGCAGGAGGCGAAAAGCGGAACCGGCGCTGCCGAAGCCGGCTCCCCGAACCCCTGCCTGCCGAGAGCCCAGAGACGCCCGTGGTCCTGCCGCAACAGCCCCTTCCATCGCCGGCAATCGTCGGCCGCAACCTCGTGATCGCCGTCGATGGGCCGGCCGCTTCCGGCAAGGGCACGCTGGCGCGCCGGCTCGCTGCCCATTATGGCCTGCCCTATCTCGATACCGGCCTGCTCTACCGCATGGTGGCGCGCGCCATGCTCGATGCCGGGCAGAGGCTGGAGGATGCGCAGGCCGCGGAGGCGACCGCTGCCGGCTTCGACGAGACGGGCTTCGATGAGGCCGTCCTGCGCGGCCGCGAGATCGGCGAGGCGGCTTCCGTCGTCGCCGCGATTCCCGGGGTGCGGCGGGCGCTGATCGACCGGCAGCGCCAATTCGCCGCGGCTCCGGGCGGGGCGGTGCTGGACGGGCGCGACATCGGCACGGTGATCTGTCCGCAGGCGACGGTGAAGCTCTTCGTCACGGCGACGCCTGAGGTCCGGGCCGCGCGCCGGCACAAGGAGCTGGCTGGCCGCGGCGATACCGCGTCCTTCGAGGGCATCCTCGCCGATATCCGTCGGCGCGATGCCAGGGACAGCGGCCGTGGCGATGCGCCGCTGAAGGCGGCCGAGGACGCGATCCTGCTCGATACCTCGGCGCTCGGCGTCGACGAAGCCTTCGCTGCGGCCCTGTCGATCGTGGAGAAGCGTCGCGCGGCCTGACGACCAGAACCCGCCCCGGAGCAGTATCCGGAGCAGCCTCCGGGCGGGAAGCTGGATCACGTTTGCGGGAACCAGCGCCGGATTGCCCAGCTTTCATGCTTGGCGTCTCCGAAAACTCGGAGCAGACTTCCACCGTATTCGTTTGAAGCCGGCCTTCGCCCGAATCATCTTAGCGTTTCGGCGTTACGCTTCGACGACAGATGACGGAGGTGGCGATGCGGCGCTGGCTGTTCGGTCTCTTGAGTCTTTCGGCCGCGGCCTTTTGGCCCGCCACCGCACCGGATGCCCAGCCAGCGACAGCGCCGCCCGAGGAGGTCGATGTCGCGCTGGTCCTGGCGGTCGACGTCTCCTATTCGATGGATCTCGACGAGCTCGCCTTGCAGCGTAACGGCTATATCGAGGCCTTCCGCTCGCGCCAGTTGCACGAGGCCATCGCCAAGGGCTCGATCGGCAAGATCGCGGTGACCTATTTCGAATGGGCCGGCGGCGATTTCCAGCATATCGTCAAGCCCTGGACGGTGATCGAGACGCCGCAATCGGCGATCGCCTTTGCCGAGGAGCTCGGCGAGGCTCCGACCCGGCGCGGCCGGCGGACCTCGATCTCCGGCGCTATCGATCTCAGCATGGCCCTGCTCGAGCAGAGCAATGTCGTCGCCCTGCGCCGCGTCATCGACATCTCCGGCGACGGCGCCAACAATGATGGCCGGCCGGTGACCCAGGCGCGCGACGCGGCACGCGACAAGGGCATCTCGATCAACGGGCTGCCGGTGATGCTGAAGGCGGCGAGCTATTTCGACATCGACAATCTCGACGTCTATTACGAGGACTGCGTCATCACCGGCGTCGGCGCCTTCGTCATCCCGATCCGCGAGCGCCACCAGTTCGTCGACGCGACCCGCACCAAGCTGGTCCGCGAGATCGCCGAGGTCCCCGCAGGCGAGGCGCTGATCCAGAAGGCGCAGTCACGCCCGCCGCGGGTCGGCTGCATGGCCGGCGAACGGCAATGGCGCGACCGCATGGGCAATTGAAGGGCTGAGCGGCAGGCGCCGGCCGGGCTCCTTTCCGCTCAGACCTTGCCGGCGGCGCGCGTCGCCGTGCTGGCGCGGAACAGCACCAGGGTGGCCACGCCGATCGCCGACAGCACCAGCGGCAGCGGTAGCGCGGACGCCTTGAGCAGATAGCCTACCAGGAGGCCGACGCAGCCCGAGAGCAGCATCTGGCAGAGCCCGGTGAGGGAGGAGGCGGCCCCCGCGCGGTCCGGGAAGGGCATCATCGCCGCCGCCTGCGATTGCGGCATGGTCAGCCCGACCCCGCAGGCATAGAGCGCCATCGGCAGGATCACGCCGAACGGCCCGCCGAAGCCGCTGGCGACGCAAACCAGCATCGCCAGCCCGCCTGTGGCAAGGCAGATGACGCCGAGCGCGATCACCCCATCGAGCCCACGTGAGCCGACCAGGCGCTGGGCGAGGATGGTGCCGAGAATGTAGCCGAGCACCATGCAGCCGAAGGACAGGCCATAGACCGGCGGCGTCAGCCCGTAGATGCCGATCAGGACGAAGGAAGAGCCGGAGATGAAGGCGAACAGCCCGGCATAGGCGAGCGAGGTCAGGCTAACATAGACCCGGTAGGCCGGGTTCTGCAGCAGCACGCGAAAGCCGCGGAAGATCGCGAGGAAGGAGAGCTTTTCCGGGGAGCGCTGGCGGATCGTCTCGGGCAGGATCGTCACCACCACGGCCATGATGGCGAGGGCGACGATCAGCGTCGCGACGAAGGTCGAGCGCCAGCCGAAGGCGTTCTGCAGCACGCCGCCGAGCGCCGGCGCCACCGCCGGGACCAGCCCCATGATCATGCCCATCCGGGCGAGTTCGCGGCCGGCACGCGGCCCGTCATAGAGATCGCGGACCATGGCGCGGCCGAGCACGATCGGCCCGGAGGCGCCGAGCGCCTGGGCGAAGCGCGCGCCGATCAGCGCCTCGATCGAGGGCGCGAGCGCGCAGATCAGCGTGGTCACGAGGAACAGGCCAAGGCCGATGAGCAGAACCGGCCGCCGGCCGAGCCGGTCGGACAGCGGCCCCCAGATGATCTGCCCGGCGGCGAAGCCGAACAGGAAGGCCGAGAGCGTCGCCTGGGCGCCGGCGACGTCGGTGTTCAGGACACGGACGATCTCGGGCAGCGAGGGCAGGTAGAAATCGGTCGAGAGCGGGCCGAGCGCCGTCAGCATGGCGAGGACGGCGGTCATCGCCAGCGTGTCGGGGCGCAAGGTCATGGGCGGCGTCTCTTTGGTCGAACGCCGCCCGTTTAGGCCCGCCGCGTCACGCTGTCGAGGCGTGGGGCAGTATGTCTCCGGCAGGACGCCCGGCGATCTAGCGGAAGAAGATCAGCGTCTGCAGCAGGAAGATCGGGATCAGGATGCCGCCCGACCAGGCCATGTAGCCGAAGAAGCTCGGCATCGCGACCTTTCGGTCCTTGGCGATGGCGTAGACCATGAAGTTCGGCGCGTTGCCGATATAGGTGTTGGCGCCCATGAAGACGGCGCCGGCCGATATCGCGGTCAGCGTCAGTGCGCCCGTGGTCATCAGCGCCTTGGCATCGCCCCCCGCCAGCTCGAAGAAGACGAGATAGGTCGGCGCATTGTCGAGGAAGGAGGACAGGATGCCGGTCAGCCAGAAATAGGCGACGTTGTTGGCCGTTCCGTCGGCATTGGTGACCATGGCGACCAGCGAGGAGAAGGCGCCGTCCTTGCCGGCCTGCAGCATTGCCAGCACCGGGATGATGCAGGTGAAGATGCCGGCGAACAGCTTGGCGACCTCCAGGATCGGGCCCCAGCTGAACTCGTTGCCGGCGCGCACCGGCTTCGGCGTCAGCTTCAGCGAGAGCAGGGCGAGGCCGAGCAGGATCGCGTCGCGCACGAGGTTCTGCAGCTCGAGATGGACGCCCCGAATCGTGAAGGTCACGCCCGGCTTCCAGTTCGCCGACATCAGGATGGCGAGGATCACGCCGCCGAGCAGCAGGATGTTGACCTTGCCATAGAGCTTGATGGCGCGGTCCGGCGTCGGATCCTTCAGCACCGGCAATCCCTCCTCCTTGCGGAACAGGTAGCTGTCGAGCGCGAAGAACAGCGCCAGCAGGATCGCGACGGCGAAGGACGTTTCCGGCAGGAGGTGCGTCGTCGTCCAGAAGAAGTTCACGCCGCGCAGGAAGCCGAGGAACAGCGGCGGGTCGCCGAGCGGGGTCAGCGAGCCCCCGATATTCGAGACCAGGAAGATGAAGAACACCACGACATGGACGTTGTGGCGCCGGTTGTCGTTGGCGCGCAGCAGCGGCCTGATCATGATGATCGAGGCGCCGGTCGTGCCGACGAAGCTCGCCATCACGGTGCCGATCGCCAGCAGCGTCGTGTTGGTCGCCGGCGTGCCGTGCAGGTTGCCCATCACCAGGATGCCGCCGGCGATGGTGAACAGCGCGAACAGCAGGATGATGAAGGGGACGTATTCGAGCAGCGCGGTGTGCAGCAATGCGCCGAGCGCCGGCTCGAAGCCGCGCAGCAGCATCAGCGGCAGCAGCACCAGCACCGCCCAGAAGGCGGCGAACTTGCCGTAGTTGTGCTCCCAGAAATGCGGGAACAGGATCGGTCCGAGCGCGATCGAGAGCAGCATGCCTGCGAAGGGCAGGGCCCAGGCGACGCCCATGGTCGCGCCGCCAATGTCGCCGGCGGCCAGCGCGCTTTGCGGGAAGAGGGCGAAGGCGAGCACTGCGCCCGCTGCCGTCAGGATCGATTTCAAGGCTTCCCCCCGCCCGCTTGGGCGCGGGACTGCTACTTCCAACCCTGTGCTGGTTATACGATGGCTATGGGGGTCGCAACCGCCGCTGCCCTGCCGGGCGGACTGCCGGCGTCCCGGATTTCGCCTGCTCCAAAAAAGCCGTTATGGCAGCATTCATGCTTGTCGCGCAGATTGACCTTGCGGCGTCCTGCCGCGCGTGATTCGGGGCCGACCATGTGCCGTTTCCTCGCCTATGCCGGCGCTCCGGTGTTCCTGGAGGATCTCGTCGCCTCACCGTGCCATTCGCTGATCCACCAGTCGTTGCACGCCGAGGAGGCCAAGACGGGCACCAATGGCGACGGTTTCGGCGTCGGCTGGTATGGCGAGCGGCCCGAGCCCGGCCAGTACCGCGAGATTCGCCCGGCCTGGTCGGACGAGAACCTGCTCTCGATCGCCCGTCTCGTCCGCTCGCATCTGTTCTTCGCGCATGTCCGCGCCGCGACCGGCACTGCGAGCACGCGGGCCAACTGCCACCCTTTCGTCCATGGCCGTCACCTTTTCATGCATAACGGCCAGATCGGCGGCTATGGCCTGATCCGGCGCCGGCTCGAGAGCCTGATTCCCGACCCGCTCTACGGCTCGCGCGTCGGCACCACCGATTCGGAAGTGCTGTTCCTGCTGGCGCTGGCGCGGATGAGCGAGGGCGAGCAGCCGGGCGAGGCCCTTGCCGGCGCGCTCGGCGACGCGCTCGCCCTGATGCAGGAGGCCGGCGTCCGCGAGCCCCTGCGCTGCGCCGCCGCGCTCGCCGATGGCGAGACCATCCATGCCGTCCGCTGGTCCTCCGACGAGAAGCCGCCGACGCTCTATCTCTGCGACCGTGGCGACGCCGTGGTGATCGCCTCCGAGCCGATCGACGCGGCGCGTGAATGCTGGCAGGCGCTGCCGCGCAACACGCTGGTCTCGGCCCGCGTCGGCGCGGTCAGCCTGCATCCCTTTGAGGTCGGTCTGCGCCGCGCCGCCTGAGGCGGGACGCCGGCCTGCCGCCGAAACGCTTGCGCAGGCGCCGGCCTCCGGGGCACATGCCGGCATGCGCAGCTTCGACACAGCCCTGCCGATCGACGCGGTCCTCGACGATCTATCCGCCGCCCTGCGCGCACGGCCGAACGCCGTGCTCGTCGCCCCGCCCGGCGCCGGCAAGACGACGCGCGTGCCGCTCGCCTTGCTGGACGAGCCCTGGGCGCAAGATGGCGGCAAGGGCGGCAAGCTGATCGTGCTGGAGCCGCGCCGGCTCGCCGCCCGCGGCGCCGCCGCCCGGATGGCTCAGACGCTCGGCGAGCGCGTCGGCGAGACGGTCGGCCTGCGCGTCCGGCTCGGCTCGAAGGTCGGCCCGAGGACGCGCATCGAAGTCGTCACCGAAGGCGTCTTCGCGCGGATGATCCTCGACGATCCCGCTTTGGAAGGCGTCGCGGCGGTGCTCTTCGACGAGTTCCACGAGCGCTCGCTCGATGCCGATTTCGGGCTGGCGCTGGCGCTCGATGCGCAGGCAGGGCTGCGCGAGGATCTGCGCATCCTCGTGATGTCGGCGACGCTGGACGGCGCCCGCGTCGCCCGCCTGCTCGGCGAGGCCTCGGTGGTCGAAAGCCAGGGCCGGGCCTATCCCGTCGAGACGCGCTATCTCGGCCGCGACCCGCTGAAGCGCATCGAGGACCAGGTCACCGAGGCCGTCCTGCTGGCGCTGAACGAGCAGCGCGGCTCGCTCCTCGTCTTCCTGCCTGGCCAGGGCGAGATCCGCCGGGTCGAGGAGCGCCTGCGCGAAAAGATCCGCGATGCCAGCGTCGAGATCGCGCCGCTCTATGGCGCGCTCGAACAGGCCGAGCAGGATCGGGCCGTGCTGCCGGCGCCGCCCGGCCGGCGCAAGATCGTGCTGGCGACCGCGATCGCCGAGACCTCGCTGACCATCGAGGGCGTGCGCGTCGTGATCGATTCCGGCCTGGCGCGGGTACCGCTCTACGAGCCCGATATCGGCATCACCCGCTTGGTCACCCAGCGCGCGAGCCGCGCTGCCAGCGACCAGCGCCGCGGCCGCGCCGGCCGCACCGAGCCCGGCATCTGCTACCGGCTCTGGGAGGAGGCCGGCAATGGTGCGCTCGAGGCTTTCGCCCGGCCTGAGATCCTTTCCGCCGATCTTGCCCCTTTGCTGCTCGACTGCGCCGCCTGGGGCGTCGCCGATCCCGCGACGCTGGCCTTCCTCGACCCGCCGCCCGCCCCGGCGCTGAAGGAAGCGCGCCTGCTGCTGAACGATCTCGAAGCGCTGGACGAAGGTGGCCGGATCACCGCCTCCGGCAAGGCATTGCAGGCGCTGCCTTTGCCGCCGCGCCTCGCCCATATGGTCACCGGCGCCGCCGGCTTCGGCGAGGCCGGGCAGGCCGCGCTGC
>NZ_JAWDID010000064.1:0-30486 GCF_032464875.1 Allobosea rubneri | reverse complement strand
CCTTGCCCTACATCGTCGTGATCGTCGACGAGATGGCCGACCTGATGATGGTCGCCGGCAAGGAGATCGAGGGCACGATCCAGCGCCTCGCCCAGATGGCGCGTGCCGCCGGCATCCATGTCGTGCTGGCAACGCAGCGGCCCTCGGTCGACGTCATCACCGGCACGATCAAGGCGAACTTCCCGACCCGCATCTCCTTCCAGGTCACCTCGAAGATCGACTCGCGCACCATCCTCGGCGAGATGGGCGCCGAGCAGCTGCTCGGCCAGGGCGACATGCTCTACATGGCGGGCGGCGGGCGGATCACCCGCGTGCACGGCCCCTTCGTCTCGGATGCCGAGGTCGAGAAGGTCGTGGCGCATCTGAAGACGCAAGGGCGCCCGGACTATCTCGATGCCGTCCTCGCCGAGGAGGAGGAGGGCGCCGGAGCGGAGGAGGACGGCGCCGTCTTCGACAAGACCGGCATGGGCTCTGCCGAGAGCGAGGACCCTTACGACCAGGCGGTCGCCGTCGTGCTGCGCGACAAGAAGGCCTCGACCTCCTACATCCAGCGCCGCCTGCAGATCGGCTACAACCGCGCCGCCTCGATCATGGAGCGCATGGAGAACGAGGGCATCGTCGGCCCAGCAAACCACGCAGGCAAACGCGAAATCCTCGTGGAGAGCCTGCCCGAGCGCGAAGGCTAGCGCCTTCTCTGATCGGCCTGAGCCGTCATTGCGAGCGACAGCGAAGCAATCCAGGGGGACGTAGTGCTCTGCCGCTCCTGGATTGCTTCGTCGCTTTGCTCCTCGCAATGACGGTCGTGCTTAGATCGGAGAATGCTCTACGACTGCGCACCTTCCCGCAGCGCCTCGGCCAAAAAGCTGCTGAGCGCACGCGCCGCTGCGGAGGGGCGCCCCGGCGCGAGATGCAGCGCGATCTCCGAGGCCGGCAGTTCGGGCAGTCCGTCGTCCCGGCCGAGCAGGCACAGGCCGGGCCGGGCGGTGCCGGCCTTGACCACGGTCAGCGCGGCGCCGGCCGCCGCCATCGCCTCGACGGCGCCGATGCTCGAACTCGAAAACAGGATGCGCCAGCCGAGTCCGGCCTCGTTCAGCGCCTCCAGCGCCCATTCGCGATACATGTTCGGTGCCTTCAGCAAGGCGAGCGGCAGCGGGCCGGCGAGCGAGAGATCGTGCCGGTCGGAAGCCGCCCAGGCGGTACGTTCGGTGCGCAGCACCTCGCCGCGCCCGTCGCCGGCGCGCTGGGTGGCGAGCACCAGGTCGAACTCCTCGCCGAGGGCGTTCATCAGGTCGCGGGTGAAGCCGGTCGTGACCTCTAGCTCGACTTCCGGATGCGACCGGGCGAAGCGCGCCAGCGTCTCCGGCAGGACGATGGTGGCGTAGTCGTCCATCACGGCAAGACGGACGCGGCCGGACACGCTCTGAGCGCGGACGACGTCGAGCGCTTCGTCATGCAGCGCGACGATACGGCGGGCATAGCCGAGGAAATCCTCGCCGGCACGGGTGAGCAGCACCTCCTGCGGCGAGCGTTGCAGCAGGGTCTGCCCGGCGATCTCCTCGAGCCTGCGCACCTGCGTTGAGATCGTCGACTGCGTGCGGGACAGGGCGGCCGCGGCGCGGGTGAAGGAGCGCAGCTCGGCGATCGTCACGAAGGAGCGCAGCAGGTCGATGTCGATATTGCGTAGAGCCGTCACAGTCCCGTTCCTTTCAGTCCGCGCCTTCTCGCCCCGTCCCCGGTCATCCCGGGCGCAGCGCAGCGGAGACCCGGGATCCATGCCGGGCCGCCTCAGGCATGGATCCCGGATCGGCGCGGCTTCGCCGCTTGTCCGGGATGACCCAGGAAATGCGATAGGCCGGCCCGTTCGCGCCCGCAGCATGGACCGCGCCGATGGTCAAAATCGAATAATTCAATTTTGGCTGGCTAGCCGCGGTTGCTAGCCTTAGTCCCAAACACTCTGTTTGGGCGTATGGGCGAAGAGGTCAAGCATGCCGAGGTTGAGATCCGACACCACCACGAAGGGCCGCAACATGGCGGGCGCCCGCGGTCTCTGGCGCGCCACCGGCATGAAGGACGGCGATTTCGGCAAGCCGATCATCGCGGTGGTCAACTCCTTCACCCAGTTCGTGCCGGGCCATGTCCATCTCAAGGATCTCGGCCAGCTGGTCGCGCGCGAGATCGAGCAGGCGGGCGGCGTCGCCAAGGAATTCAACACCATCGCGGTCGATGACGGCATCGCCATGGGCCATGACGGCATGCTCTATTCGCTGCCCTCGCGTGAGCTGATCGCCGACAGCGTCGAGTACATGGTCAACGCGCATTGCGCCGACGCGATGGTCTGCATCTCGAACTGCGACAAGATCACGCCCGGCATGCTGATGGCGGCGATGCGCCTCAACATCCCGACCGTCTTCGTCTCCGGCGGGCCGATGGAGGCCGGCAAGTACATCGCCGAGGGCGTGCTGAAGAAGGTCGACCTGGTCGACGCCATGGTCGCGGCCGCCGACGGCAAGTATTCCGACAGCGAAGTCGACGTCATCGAGCGCTCGGCCTGCCCGACCTGCGGCTCCTGCTCCGGCATGTTCACCGCCAACTCGATGAACTGCCTGACCGAGGCGCTCGGCCTCGCCTTGCCGGGCAACGGCTCGACGCTGGCGACACATGCCGATCGCAAGCGCCTCTTCGTCGAGGCCGGTCATCTCATCGTCGACATCGCCAAGCGCTACTATGAGCAGAACGACGCCTCGGTGCTGCCGCGCAATGTCGCGAGCTTCAAGGCGTTCGAGAACGCGATGACGCTCGACATCTCGATGGGCGGCTCGACCAACACGGTGCTGCACCTGCTCGCCGCCGCCCATGAGGCCGAGATCGACTTCACCATGGCCGATATCGACCGGCTGTCGCGCAATGTGCCGGTGCTCTGCAAAGTCGCTCCGGCCGTCGCCAACGTCCATATGGAGGACGTGCACCGCGCCGGCGGCATCCTGGCGATCCTCGGCGAGCTCGACCGTGCCGGGTTGATCGACACATCACTGCCGACGGTCCACAGCGCCAGCATGGCCGAGGCGCTGGAGCGCTGGGACATCAAGCGCACCACCAGCGAAGCGGTGAAGAGCTTCTTCAGTGCCGCGCCGGGCGGCGTGCCGACACAGACCGCCTTCAGCCAGGATCGGCGCTATGCCGAGCTCGACACCGACCGCGAGACCGGCGTGATCCGCGACAAGGCCCATGCCTATTCGCAGGATGGCGGCCTCGCCGTGCTCTTCGGCAACATCGCGCTCGACGGCTGCATCGTGAAGACCGCCGGCGTCGACGCCTCGATCCTGACCTTCTCCGGCGCCGCGGTGATCTTCGAGAGCCAGGATGCGGCGGTCGAAGGCATCCTCAACAACAAGGTCAAGCCCGGCGAGATCGTGCTGATCCGCTATGAGGGGCCACGCGGCGGGCCGGGCATGCAGGAAATGCTCTATCCGACGAGCTATCTGAAGTCGAAGGGGCTTGGAAAGGCCTGCGCGCTGATCACCGACGGGCGCTTCTCCGGCGGCTCCTCCGGCCTCTCCATCGGCCATGTCTCGCCGGAAGCGGCGGAAGGTGGTGCGATCGGCCTCGTCGAGGGCGGCGACGTCATCGAGATCGACATCCCGAACCGCAGCATCAACCTGAAGATCTCCGACGAGGAGCTGGCGCGTCGCCGCGCCGCGATGGAGGCCAAGGGCAAGGATGCCTGGAAGCCGGCGGCGCCGCGCAAGCGCAAGGTCTCGACCGCGCTGAAGGCCTATGCGGCGCTGGCGACCAGCGCGGCCAAGGGGGCGGTGCGCGCCATCGACTGAGCGCGTCGCCTTGGACTTCGGCGTATCATCCCGGGCGAGCGCAGCTCGACCCGGGATTCAGGCCGCAGCCTGTTCCGGCGAAGTTCAGGCATGGATCCCGCCTGCGCCGCCTCGCGGCTCCGGCCGGGATGACCCGCCGAGAGGCGGTGCCGACATCGCCCGCTTGCCTTCCGGCCGGCGCTCGGCCACCTAAGAGGCATGCACCGCCGTCTCGTCTTCGAGGAACCGGTTTCGCGTGCGGCGATCTGGAGCCGCCGGCTGGCGCTGTTCGGGCTGACGGTCGTCGTGCTCGCGGTCGTCATCTTCCGCTTCGGGCAGCCTTCCGTTGAGCGGCTGGCGCCGATCGCCGGGGCCTATGTCTTCGTCCTGCTCGCGCTGCTCCTGTCGCTCGCCGCCTTCGTGCGCATCTGGCAGGACGGACATCGCGGCATCGGCATCGCCGCCTTCGCCTTCGTGCTCAGCCTACTCCTGCTGCTGCCTCTGGCCTATGCCGGCTTCCAGCTCGCGACCCTGCCGCTGATCAGCGACGTCTCGACCGATATCGACGAGCCGCCGGCCTTCAGCCGCTCGCGCGTCGCGCTCGCGGCTCGCCAGGGACTGGTGCCGCCGGACGTAGCCCCCGAACGTCGGAAGGCGCAGCGCCAAGGCTATCCGCGCGCCCTGCCGATCGTGCTCGAGCTGCCGGCCGAGATCGCCTACGACATCGCCCGCAAGGCCAGCGTCAATCTCGGCTGGCGGGTGCTGGAAGGCGCGGCCCCGGGCGGGCGCAGCGGGGCAGGGCGGCTCGATGCGGTGGCGCATTCGCGCGTGCTGCGCCTGGTCGACGACATCACCATCCGCATCCGGCCACGCGCCGATGGCAGCCGGATCGACATTCGCTCGGCTTCGCGGCTCGGCGGCTTCGATTTCGGCGCCAATGCCCGGCGCATCGCTGCCTTCGAGGAGGAGGTAAAGCTGCTGGTGGAATTGCGCTGAGCCTCCGCCCTCACGCCAGCCGGTAGCGACTCGCCAGCGCGGGCAGGGCTTCGTCGCAGAGCACGATGCCGCGCGCGACCAGATCCTCGAGCTGTGCGAGCACGGAGAGCGAAGCCGCGCCATGCAGGGCCGGCGCCAGCTCCAGATAGATCATCGGCACCATGGCGGAGATCGTCTCGTCTCCGGCTCGCAGGCGATTGAGGATCGCAGCCTCGCGCAGACGGCGGTGCTGCACCAGCCCGCGCAGGAAGCGCTGCGGCTCGCGCACCGGCCCGCCATGGCCCGGCCAGTAGAGCCGGTGTTCCTGGCCGCGCAGCTTCTCGATCGAGGCCATGTAGGCGACCATCGAGCCGTCCGGCGGAGCGACGATGGAAGTCGACCAGGCCATGACATGGTCGCCGGAGAACAGCGTCTCCTCCTCGTCAAGCGCGAAGGCAAGGTGGTTCGCGGTGTGGCCGGGCGTCTCGACCGCGCGCAGGCTCCAGCCCTGGCCGGTAACGGCGTCCCCGTCGCCCATTACGAGGTCCGGCGCGTAGTCCTTGTCGGCGGCGGCGTCGAGCGGGTTGATCTCGCCGAGCGCGAGTTCACGGGCCGGGCGATGCGGGCTGCAGCCGACGATCGCGGCGCCGGTCGCGGCCTTGACGGCGCGGCTCGCCGGCGAATGGTCGCGATGCGTGTGGGTGATGACGATCTGCTCGACGCTCTCGCCCGCGACGGCCGCCAGCAGATTGGCGACATGGGCGGGATCGTCTGGGCCAGGATCGATGATCGCGACCTTGCCGCGGCCGACAATGTAGCTGCAGGTGCCGGTGAAGGTCATCGGCCCGCCATTGCCGGCGACGATCCTCCGGACCAGCGGCGAGAGCTGCACCACCGCGCCGGCGGCGAGCGCCTCCCGATCGAAGGCGAGCGGCTCGGCCGCCTCGTCACGCCGGTCGTCCTGGTTGCCATTGCTCATCGTCGCATCCGGGTTCGTGCATCCTGGCCGGTTGTGGGCCGGTGCCGGGTTTTCTATAGACGGACGAACCGGGCGTCGACGGTGCCCGCCCAGAAGAGGATGAGACGCCGATGGCCCAGTCGCTGCCCTTGCCCGCCGACACCATGGTCGGCTCCGCTCTTCCCGCGCTCTCCGATCCGCGCTCGCGTCTGGTGCGCAATGTCATGCTGGCGTTCGCCGGCAGCCTGCTGCTGGTGCTGGCCGCAAAGGTCAAGGTGCCGCTCTGGCCGGTGCCGGTGACGCTGCAGACGCTGGCGATCCTGGCGCTCGGCGCCGCCTATGGCCCGCGGCTCGGCCTCGCCACCGTCGCGCTCTATCTCGGTTACGGCCTCGCCGGTCTGCCGGTCTTCACCAACACGCCGCCGATGCTGGCCGGCCCGCTCTACTTCGCCGGCCCGACCGGCGGCTTCCTGATCGCTGCGCTGCCGGCCGTCGCCGTCGCGGGCTGGGCGGCTGCGCGCGGCGCCTCGCTGCTGCGCCTCGTCGCCGGGCTGGTCGCCGCGGACCTCGCGATTCTCGGGCTCGGCTGCCTCTGGCTCGCCTTCGGCGCCCAGATGGCGAGCGGCGCGACCGGGATCGGCCTCACCAGCGCCTGGGCCGCCGGCGTGCAGCCCTTCCTGATCGGCGAGGCGCTCAAGGTGGCGCTGGCGGCGAGCCTCGTCGGCGCCGGCTGGACGCTGCTGAAGCGCCGCGGCTGAACGCGACATCCTTGTGGACTGCCGAAAGCCGGGGCGCTTGCCCCGGCTTTTTCGTTTGCGGGTGGTGAAAGGGAAGCGCCCTTCAGCCGGCCGGCTTGGTGTCCGTACAGACCTTCTTCACCGGCTGCAGGAACATGTCGAGTTCCATCATGTTGCCGCAGCGGTCGCAGCCGGCGAGCAAGGTGGCGATGCCGAGGATACCAACGATACGAAGAATGCGCGTCATGCAGGCCCGCTCCACTTGCTCAGCCCAAGTCTAGCGAAAGCCCGTCCGCTGCGCCACGGCTGACGAACGCGACGAGCGCCGGGCGGTGCCCTGAAATTGCACTGTGATCTCGAGCCTTCATGCCTGGGATATGGCGCAGCTTGGTCAAGGTGTCGCGCAAAGTCCTGCTATCGAAGCCCTGCTGCTCCTATGCCACCGGAAAGACCGCGCGGCGTCATCCGAACTCTGCGCCCAGCGGCCGTGAGGCTCTTCTGATCCGGATTGATAGCAGGTGATCTCGGGGGCAGCCATGAATGCCGGCCTCGTCCGAGGGCTGCGTCTCCGATCATCTTGGGCTTGTTTCAGTTACAAGTCAGCAACACTGCGAAACAATCAGACATCGATCAGGCACATTGCGGACAAAGTTCATTGCCGCTGGCCGAGACCCGCGGGATGAAGATGATCCGCGCTCCTCGACTCCGCCCCCGTTGCCGCTGGCGAAGGCGAGTTTGGGTGCTGCCGCCGAGAAGGGCTGCTTTTGACGCGGTCAGCGACCGCGGGAGATGGTGACAGTGACGGACCTTGCCGGCCCTCGGCCGCCAATCGGCGGGACAGCATTCGTCGCGGTTCCGGGTGTCGCTTCCGACTACGAGCCCTCGATCGTCCGCAATGCGCGCCTGCAATATCTGCGCGGTTTCGCAGCGCTCGCCGTGCTGTTCTATCATTGCGCGACATATCTCGAGCTGTTGCGCGGCAGCGAGGCCATGAACGGTGTCTTCCCGGGCGGCTGGGGAGCCTATGGCGTCGCGGTCTTCTTTGCGCTGTCCGGTTATCTGATGAGCGATCTCCTGCGACGGGATGATCCGGGTACGTTTCTGGTCAGCCGGATCGCTCGCATCTATCCGACGATGTTCATCATCATCGCGCTGGCGTCCGTACTCTTCGTTCTTATCGGGCAGCCGCGCGGCTTCAACTTCTGGGCACTGACCTTGGTGCCGTCCGGGCCTCGCCCCTATTTTCTCGGCGTCGAATGGACGCTGCTCTACGAGATGACCTATTATGTCGGCCTGACGGTGCTGGCATTCTTGGGCTTGGCGCGGTTTGCGCCCGTGGCGATGCTGGCCTGGCTGGTAATCTTGGCCGGCGCTTTCGCGCTTGGACCGGGGCAGGCCCATCCGGGAGCGCCGACGCTCAGCGAGTTTCCGCTGACGGTGCTGAACATTCCATTCGTGCTGGGCTTTCTGGCTGGCGAGCTCCATCGCCGCGGCGCGTTGCCTCGGTCGCTCATGCCGGCTGCGGTCATCTTGCTGCTCCCTGTCTTCGTCTTCGAGCTCGACGCAGCCATGCTCAGGCTCGTCACGGGCCTGTCCGCGAGCCTGCTCGTGGCCAGCGCCGTGACCGCCCCGATGACCGTGCCAGCGGGAGCGCTCGCGCGCTTCGGCCTGCGTCTCGGCGATGCCAGCTACGTCCTCTACCTCGTCCATGTGCCGATCATCATGACGCTTTCGGCCGTCTTGCCGGCAGCCACGCCACCGGTCCTCTTGTGGTTCGTCTGGGCGGCCGCCTCAACTGCAGCGGCCGTCGCACTGGCGCCGTTGGATGGCGCGATTCATCGACGTCTGAAACGGCACATTACAGGCGCTCCCAAGCGGCGCCTCTCGATCGTGGCGCTCGCGTTCATCAGCTTTTTCCTGGCGGTGGCCGCGGCTGGCGAATTCAGGATGCGCGGCGAGGCCGCCGATACCGCGCGGGCCGCGCGCATTCTGTCCGGGCCGACGTCCGTCGCAGGTCCGAGCGTGCGCATGGCGATCGACGCGATCGCGACGATGCCGACGGGAAACCTTGTCGTCCGCGGATATGGCATCGATCTCGACAAGCCCCAGCTCGGCAGCCACGTTGCCTTACGACAGGCAGGACAGACCCTGGCGCTGGTCGATCTGGATCGCATGCGCGCCGCCACGGCCGATGCGTTGGGGCGCACCGATCTGCGCAAGGTTCGGTTCGGTTTCCGGCTGATGCTGCCGAAGGAATTCACCTGTGAGGCCGGGGCGCTCGAGCCGTTCCTCCTGCTCGAGGATGGGCGGTCGCTGCCGATTCCGCTCGGTGCGCTGGCCGCAGTCTGCGGCAAATAGGAAGCCGCTGCGGCGCTCACTCATAGCCCGAGAGTCCGGAGCAAGCCGCAGACGACCGATCGGAGTGGCCGTCGTATCGAGGCGCCTTCTTGCTGAAATAGCCCATGGTGCAGGGACGAGGCGTGCGCGCGGTCGGGCGCAATTCGGAAGGTCGCTGCTAGTGAGCGCCCGGCTTGGCGCGGGCCTGGGTCTTGTTCTTCAGTTGATCAACGGTTTCGCGGGCGCGGCAGCCTTCTCCGGCGCGGATGCGACGTAGAGCGCATATCCGAGAGCCATGAAACTCAGAAATCCGAGTGCCGAAAGAACCATGCGAACGCTCCTCTATTGTGAGGGGCAGTGTCTGATGGACAAGTAAAGCGAACAGCGTCGGTTTACTTCACATTGTTCGTATATCGCCGTTCCATCGGCCCGGTCTTCGCTCAGACGGCGCCGGGCCTTTTTTCGTCTGCGACGCACAGGCCGCTTCCAGATGGTCGATCCGGTCGCGCAGCATGTCGCAGCCGCGGTCGGCGCGGCCTCATTGCCGCGTCAGGACGCCTGCCGCGGTGGCCAGTGCGCCCCCCGTCGCCCGCGCGACGCGGC
This sequence comes from Allobosea rubneri, assembly GCF_032464875.1. Lineage (NCBI taxonomy): Bacteria > Pseudomonadati > Pseudomonadota > Alphaproteobacteria > Hyphomicrobiales > Alloboseaceae > Allobosea > Allobosea rubneri. Next base: position 21,070 of record NZ_JAWDID010000064.1, on the reverse strand, counting down.
GGGTCTTCTGAGCGAGCCCGGAGCCGGCGACAGTTTCGAGATCGGCATCGACCGGAGCAGCTGACATGTCGCAGCTGGTGTCGAGAGCGTCGAGGTCGGCCACGACAGGATTTCCGGTCGCCTCCCGCCGGTGGTGTCTTCGTCCGGCCCGGTGAGAGGCATTTGACCGGCGGGCGCCTGCACCTGCCCTGCAGCCGACCGTGTCATATGCCTCTGCAGGTTGCTGCAGAATCACGCCGACGAAGGTCTGCCGATGCATGGGAGTCGTCCGGAATGGGCGGGCGGTCGCGCAGGGGCCGACGATCGGCGAAAAGGTGCGTCGATCTTTCTCGGAACTGCCGGGATTTCCGTCGAGAAAAGAAAAAGGCCCCGAAGGGCCGCACTTCTAACGTCATAATATATCGGGAAATTTTGGTCGGAGTGGCAGGATTTGAACCTGCGACCCCCTCGTCCCGAACGAGGTGCTCTACCAGGCTGAGCCACACTCCGATCAACTGGTGGGCGGCTTATAGCCAGCCGCTCCGTGGTGCGCAACAGGCAAGCGGCAGGAAAACGCAATCTTCGGAAAAAAGGCGAAACCGGCGCGGCCGCGATCAGACATCCTGTGATCTCGGCCGATCGGATATTGCGCGCTTGGCCGCCGCGCTCTAGAAGGCAAGCCGCATTGGGGCGTCGCCAAGCGGTAAGGCAGCGGTTTTTGGTACCGCCATGCGGAGGTTCGAATCCTCCCGCCCCAGCCACCTAGTCTCGCGATCCGAGACTTTCGCCCGGTATCGAAAAATCTGCGACAGTGTCGAGGGTTAGCGGCCACGTCGGCCCCACAGAGACTGTGTCAGTCTGCGATTAGGCAGTTTGCGGGCGCGAATCTGGCCGCGGTCTGCGACCTCCACTTCCGTGATTCCGCGGCCATCGGGAAGCGCCGCGCGCAGACTGGTTCGATCGGACTGAGACCTGGCGCTTCTCCCACGACGAAAATGCTCGCCGCAGATCCCCGCGACGAACTTCCAAATCAGTGCTGGTGTTGGCGAGCTCAGCCGATCAGGAGCTTCTGCTCCTGCCGAGCCCAGGCATGCGGCAGTGCGGCTGTGAGCTGCCGGATCGTGAGATCGGCCGGCGCCGAGCCGTCGGCGATGGCTCGGATCACATTCGGTGAGAGACAGGCGAGCGGCAGAAGCTTGCGAACATTGCGCTCGCCCATGTTCTCGCGAAGCGCGATGGCGTCGGTCGAGATCATTTTTCCCTCGACGAGCTCGCTTATCCAGCGACGCGCCTTGGCGATGGCGATCAGCAAGACCTCAGCCGCATTGTAATCAAGACGCTGCTGCTGCGCCGGTTCATGGAGGACGCCCTTCCGTCGCCCTTGCGATTGCCAGACGAACGGGACCGAGAGGGGCTCAGGTTCAGGGGTGGTGTCAGTCGGTCGCATTAGGATCGCTAGCCGATCGTGATGCAGCGTAACGCGCTCTATGCTGGCCACGTCTTGATCGGCGACAGCCTCCCGTACTACCGCCTCGATCTCCGGCGCCGAGACGCGCGAGATCGAGCCGGCGCCTGCGCGATCGTGCTGGAGCAGCGCTCGCGAGACATAGTAGCGATAGCGCACACCAGCCTTGCAACTGTGGCTCGGGCTCATCCGGTTGCCAGCGTCGTCGAATAACACCCCGGCCAGGGTCGCGACGCGGCTGCCGGCGATGCGTCGTCGGTTGACGGCGGCACCCTTGATGCGTGACTGCACGGCTTCGAACAGCTCGTGCTCGACGAGCGCCGCATGCTGTCCCTTGTGAACCTGTCCCTTCCAGACGATCTCGCCAAGATAGAAGCGGTTCTTCAGCATGGCGGCGATGGGGCCCGGCCCAAAGCGATAGCCCTTGCGCGTCTTCACGCCATCGGCAGCGAGCTGCTCGACCACGGCGCGGACCGAGCCGCGATCGCGATAAAGCTCGAAGATGCGGCGCACGACGGCGGCCTCAATCTCATCGACGCGGAGCAGCTTCTTCTCACTGCGATAGCCGAGCGGAACTGGGCCGCCGACCCACAGACCCTTCTGCTTGGATGCCGAGATCTTGTCACGCACACGCTCGCCGATGACCTCGCGCTCGAACTGGGCGAAGGAGAGCAGCACGTTCAGCGTCAGCCGCCCCATGGAGCTTGTCGTGTTGAAGCTCTGGGTCACGGAAACGAAGGAGACGCCATGCTCATCGAACAGTTCGACCAGCTTGGCGAAATCGGCAAGCGAGCGGGTCAGACGATCGACCTTGTAAACGACGATGATGTCGATGCCGCCTTGCTTCACCGCGTCGAGAAGCTGTTGCAGGGCAGGGCGCACCAGCGAAGCTCCTGACAGGCCGCCGTCGTCGTAGCATTCGGGCAGCAGCCGCCAGCCCTCATGCGCCTGGCTCTTCACATAGGCCTCGCACGCCTCACGCTGGGCGTGCAGCGAGTTGAAGGCGAGGTCGAGGTTATGCTCGGTCGATTTGCGCGTATAGATCGCGCAGCGCTGAGGCTTCATCGGAGCATCACGCATGAGCGCCTGCCTTCGTGGCCGAGGGGCGGCTCGATCGCAGTCCGAAGAAGCGTGGCCCGTTCCAGCTGGTCCCGGTGATCCGTCTGGCGATGGTCGACAGGCTCTTGAAAGTCTCGGCGTTCCAGAGATAACCGCCAGGCACAATGACGACCTCGTGCATCGTGCCTTCGTGCTCCCGGACAAGCACCGTTCCCGACTTCAGCCGACGCCCAGGCGGCAGTCCCTGGACGAGGCGTTCGAGCCTGACGCGGAGCTCGCGATCGAGAGCGCCGAGCCGCCGCTCCTGGATGCGATGAGCAAGGAGACGCGCAATCAGGTCGCGCGACAGGCTCTCGGGAGCAGGGCGCTGATAGAGCCGCCGGAACTGCGCCTGGAGTTCGACGATGCTCGCCGACTGCAGTACCACGAGTTCGTGTGCGAGGCTCCCTTGAGGGGCCTCGCCCTTGCTGTGCGCTTGCGCTGCGAGCTTAGGCGGCATCGACGCGGCTCCGATAGACCGAGTCAGCCGCATCGGAGCCACGTTGCAGCTCGATCTGGAAGCCTCGCTTGCGCAGACCGGTCAGCGCCGCCCGGGTCGTATGCGGCAGCCAGCCAGTCAACTCCGTAAGCTTGGCAAGCGAGGCGCCCGCCGGCTCTTCGAGCAGCCCGAGCACCATGCCGAGCTTGGTGTTCGCCTTCGGTCGGAGGCGCGCATTGTCGACGGGAGTAGCCGCCGCCTCGCTGGCCGCCGACGTAGCCGGTGCGTCTAAAGTGCCGTCGGCGGGCACACGACAATTAGCGGGATTCGATGCCAGCACTTTGCGGGTGTTGCGGCTGTGGCTCTTGGTCTCACGGGACTTCGGGGACACTGGCGATCTCCTGTACGGACAGGACGGGATTAGCCCCGTCACCAGCACGGCCCCGCCTGGCGCTACGGCCGGCAGGGACCCACAGGACATCTGGCGCGCCGGGCGCCGCTCACACCGACACCAATGCTCGAAGCCACCGCGAAGTCCAGTCCCATCCCTGATGACGGCTCGGCGCATCGGGAATGCGCCGACATGGCCCGTTTCAGACGGTGGCGACTTCCGTTGGCTAGCATCCATAGCCGTCGCCACCGACCGGAGGTGGGGAATGGGGGGCCACGGGCACTGGAAGCACTTCAAGCAAGCTCGTTAACTGGTCCGCGTGGAGGGGTTCAGTGCTCGGCGGTGGTATTGTCCGGACGTACAATAGCGCGCCGAGACCATCGGCGCTCATATGATGGATCGGGCTTGCCGCCGAAGAGCGGCCAGGAATTATTTGGCTCGATGGCGGAGCTTCGCGGGCCCCCGCTGCCCAGAAGGAGTTAAAGATGAAAGCGCGAATCCTGTTGGCTGCCCTTGTCGCAGGTGGGATCGGCCTAAGCACCGAAGATGCACCTGCTGTCGTTTACTGCCAGTATGTTGGTTACCCAGCGGGCTGTGTCGCACGAGCCGGCGTTGTATTACGTCCGCGGCCGGTTGCCCGCGCGGTTGCGACACCGGGCGTTGGTGCGCCGGGCGTTGGAGTGCGTCCCGGTACGCCGATGAACCGCGGGGGGCCTGTCAACCGGGCAGGGAGACGCTGACCTCCATTGTTCTTGGTCACCAGGCGGCTCCAAACTCTGGCCTTCTCTTTCGCCTCACGGATCGCCCTCCAAGGAGTAACTGCCTGGGCAGGAGACTGATCAAGCTGGCCGCTTCTCGCCGAGCACTGGGCGCTAAATCGTTGTGAAAAATTGCGAACGCGCCGCGCCGGCATGGACTTTACCTTCTGACCGAGCGCGACAGTTCGCTAGCACAATGATGAGACCGGGCGCATTCTTCCATCCCCCACGACACCAAGCAGGCTGCTTGGCAAAGACAGCAGGAGCTGCGCGCGCCTGATCTGACGCCGGAAAACGACTTCGCCTCCCATGCGTCTGGAACCGTCCGAGGGCGTCCGGCTTCGGGCGACCGGCTTACGGCGCAAGGGGGCAGTGAAACTCAAGCGGCAGCGTGGCCGGCCATTCAGCTCCACAGTCAACGCGACTGGCCGTGGTCAATACGGCGATTAGAGCGTCGATAGTTGCATATCGTGCGCCGATCCGCACGTCGTTCCACACCACTCGAGCCCCCGCAAGGGCCAGTAAGCCGGCGACACAAGAAGGAAAGGCCGCGTCCACGGGTAATCCCTTGCGAATTGAAGAATTCACCCATGGCCCGGCTCCGCGGTAAGCGGTGTTCCGACCGGACCTTCTTCGCGGCGAGCTAAGGTCCCAGTGTGACGATCCTGATTTGGAGGATCGTTTTGTGTCTAGGCTTGATGATAGACTTGAGGCCGAGGGCGAGGGGATCACCGGGGCGACAGGCCGGCGGCGTTGGAGCACCGACGAGCGGGCGCAGATTCTTGAAGAGACGCTGGTTCCTGGAGCGGTTGTGTCCGAGGTCGCGCGCCGGCATGGCCTGACGCCGCAGAAGTTGTTCACCTGGCGTCGCGAGGCGCGCAAGGCCGCGCAGGCGGTGCCGACCTTCGTGCCGGCGGTCATCACTCCCGAACCGGTTCTCGTAGCGGAGCCGCCGGCAGCATTGCCGCGCCGAGAGCGGCGCAGTCGACACCATCGGCGCGCGGCGGCGATCGAGCTCGACGTCGCCGGTGTCAAGGTGACGATCGAGAATGGGGCCTCGCCGGCCACGATCGCGGCGGTACTGGGTGCGTTGAAGGCCGGCTCGTGATCGGCCCGACCGGCGCGGTCCGCGTCATGGTGGCGACCAAGCCGGTCGATTTCCGCAAGGGCGCGGCGCGCCGACCGGATCAAGCTGGTTTACCTCGATGGGACGGGCGTCTGCCTATTCTCGAACGCTCTGCATTCATACTACACCTCTTTCCCCGTCAGCTGACGGTCTTGCCTGGCTCGTATTTTCCAGACGTACGGCAAAACGCGTTCGCCATGGCGGTTGTACCGCCAGCCGACGCAGGGCAACTTCCGTGTTAACAGAGGGTGAAACGGATGCGTGACCCGCACTAACTGCTGATCTGTGCCGGGCGCGGCTGCAATCTCTTGTGAGGTACAAGAGGCTGGAAGACGGCAAGTTCCAGTGGCCCGCCATCTCCGACGGTATCGTGCGGCTGACCGCGGCGCAGCTTCAGGCGCTGCTCGAAGGCCTTGGCTGGCGACGGGTGCATGAGCGGCGCGAGACCCGCGTGCCCGTCGCGGCAAGTTGATCGTTCAGCGCTGGCAAGCCACTGTAATCCATGATTGAATCGGCTTCGTGAGCAACGCGGCCAATCCACTGACCAGCGATCCGATCGCGCTTTGGGCGATGCTCGCAGAGGAGCGCGCCGAGAACGAGCGGCTGCGTCAGATCATCAAGGAGCTGCAACGTCATCGCTTCGGGCGCCGAGCCGAGAGCCTGCCGGTCGACCAGTTGCTGCTGGGGGTCGTCGAGGGCGGCATCCCGACGGAGGCCACGGTCGCCCATGTCCTCGTCGCGAAATATGCCGATCACCTTCCGCTCTTTCGCCAGGCCCAGATCTACAGCCGGCAGGGCGTGAACCTGGACCGATCGACCTTGGCTGACTGGGTCGGCAAGGCAGCCTTCCTCCTACGGCCCGTGCATGAACGTCTGTTCGAGCGGCTGAAGGCGTCGACCAAGCTCTTCGCAGACGAGACCACTGCGCCGGTGCTTGATCCGGGCCGCGGCCGAACCAAGACAGGCCAGCTCTTCGCCTACGCTCGCGACGAACGACCTTGGGCCGCGCCGATCCGCCGGGTGTGACCTATCTCTACGCACCGGACCGCAAGGCCGAGCAGCCGATCCGCCATCTTCAAGGCTTCGCCGGCGTGCTGCAGGTGGACGGCTACGCCGGCTATAAGACGCTGGCCGGGAGGAATGCCGTGAGCCTGGCCCTTTGCTGGTCTCACGTCCGGCGGAAGTTCTACGAACTGGCCGAGGCCGGTCCTGCGCCCATCGCTTCAGAAGCGCTTGCGCGCATCGCAGAACTCTACCGCATCGAGGGCGATATCCGCGGACGCTCCGCTGAGGAGCGGCGCGACAACCGCCAGGCCCAAAGCCGCCCCATCGTCGAGGCGCTGGAGCCGTGGCTGCACGCCAAGCTTCTCGTATCCCTCCGCCGAGAGCCGTCTTGTTCGAAGGTGAGTGTCTGTCCAGCCTGCCGTCACGCTGATTTGGCATCGATGCCAGCAGTGGTGCTGGAGAACGGCTGTGGGTGACGAGACCTATGTGCGGCGTAGGCATTGGAACTGGGACGAGAAGTGCACCGTCGTCGAGGAGGCGGCAACCAGCGGTAACGTCATTGCCACAGCGAAGCGCCATGGCATCCAGGCTCAACAGATCTATCGCTGGCGAGACCGGCTGCTTGGACGGCGTGCGCCGGTGGGGTTTGCGGCCGTATCGATCATTCCTGATCCGCCGGCGGCGCTTCCGGCACCAGTGCCGGATATCGATCGTCGGGATGGCTGTCCAGCTTTGGCCGCCGTGCCGGAGGACGATCGGATCGAGATCGCGATCGAAGGGGGGCGTGACAGTCCGACTGCCTGGTGACACACCGGCAGACCGCGTCATCGCGATTGCCGGCGGGCTGTCGAGGCGTCGGCGATGATCCCGGTCCCGAGCGGGGTTCGGGTCTGGCTGGCGACCGGCCATACGGATATGCGCAAGGGCTTCGCCGGCCTGGCTCTTCAGGTCCAGGAGGTGCTGCGTCGCGATCCGCATGGCGGCCACCTCTTCGTCTTCCGCGGCCGGCGCGGCGACCTGCTCAAGGTGATCTGGCACGACGGCCAGGGTTCGTGCCTGTTTCGAAGAGGCTGGAGCGTGGCCGGTTCCTCTGGCCATCGCCGGCGGATGGCATCGTGACGATCACGCCGGCCCAACTCGGCTATCTGCTCGAAGGCATCGATTGGCGGATGCCGCAGCAGAGTTGGCGCCCCACCGCGACGGGATGAACATTTGCGCTTGGCTCGCGGGCGATGGAGTGATTCCATCGGCCGTGTGACGAACGCCTCCGATGCCCTTCCGAGCGACCTCGCCGCCGCCCATGCGATGATCCTGGCGGAGCGCGCGGCGCGTCTGGAGGCCGAAGCGGCCGCCGCCCGGGAGCGGGCCGCGAACAGCAGCACGGACGCGCTGATCGCGCGGCTGAAGCTGGAGATCGAGAAGCTCAGGCGCGAGCTCTACGGCACGCGCTCGGAACGCAAGGCCCGGCTCCTCGACCAGTTGGAGATGCAGCTCGAGGATCTGGAGGCCGACGCCACCGAGAACGAACTGGCAGCGGAAGCCGCGGCGCGGGCAACCAACGTTGCCGCCTTCCAGCGCAAGCGCCCCGCGCGCCAGCCGTTCCCGGACCACTTGCCGCGCGAGCGCATCGTCGTCGCCACGCCGGAGAGCTGCCTGTGCTGCGGCTCGTTGAAGCTGGTCAAGCTCGGCGAGGACGTCACCGAGACGCTGGAGGTGATCCCGCGCCAGTGGAAGGTAATCCAGACGGTGCGGGAGCGCTTCTCCTGCCGCGAGTGTGAGACGATCGCCCAGCCGCCGGCGCCGTTCCACGTCATCCCACGTGGTCATGCCGGGCCGAACCTGCTGGCGATGGTGCTGTTCGAGAAGTATGGCCAGCACCAGCCGCTGAACCGGCAGAGCGAGCGCTATGCCCGCGAAGGCATCGATCTACCGCTCTCGACGCTGGCCGACCATGTCGGCGCCTGCGCTGCGGCCTTGCGACCGCTCCATAGCCTGATCGAGCAGCATGTCATGGCGGCCGAACGGCTTCATGGCGACGACACGCCGGTGCCGATCCTGGCGAAGGGCATGACCGACACCGGCAGGGCCTGGGTCTATGTCCGTGACGACCGGCCGTTCGGCGGCGTCGATCCGCCGGCCGTGCTGTTCCAGGCTTCGCGAGACCGCTCGGGCGATCATCCCGAAGAGCATCTGCGCGGCTTCACCGGCATCCTGCAAGCTGACGCCTATGCCGGCTACAACCGGCTGCTCGCACCCGACCGCCAGCCTGGGCCGATCGTCGAGGCCTTGTGCTGGGCCCATGCTCGCCGGAAGTTCTTCGAGCTTGCCGATATCGCCACGAGTCGCCGGCGCGGGCGTAACGCCGCGCCGATCTCGCCGATCGCCTTCGAAGCCGTCACCCGCATCGACAAGCTCTTCGACATCGAGCGCGAGATCAACGGCATCGCGGCCGAGCAGCGCCTCTCCGTCCGCCGGGATCGCAGCGCTTTGCTTGTCGCCGATCTCGAAGCCTGGATACGCGAGCATCGCGCCAGGCTCTCGCGGCATGCGCCCGTCGCCCAGGCCATGGACTACATGCTCCGGCGATGGGATGGCTTCGCCCGCTTCCTCGGCGACGGCCGCATCTGCCTGACGAACAATGCCGCGGAACGAAGCCTGAGAGGGCTGGCTCTCGGCCGCAAGGCCTGGCTCTTCGCAGGATCGGATCCCGGCGCCGAGCGGGCCGCCGTCATCTACAGCCTGATCGGCACCGCCAAGCTTAACGACGTCGATCCGCAGGCCTGGCTCGCCGACGTCCTCACGCGCATCGCCGACACGCCGCAGAGCCGGCTCAGCGAGTTGCTCCCCTGGAACTGGCGGCTCCAGCACGACGCCCATCTCAAAGCTGCCTGATCGTGGCCCTCGGCGGAGGGTTACAGCTTCTCCTCGTCAGCCAGAAGAGCAAACTCGCCGAGGCCATCCGCTACGCACTCTCGCGATGGGCGGGCCTCAGTCGCTTCCTCGACGACGGCCGCGTCTAAATCGACTCCAACGTGGTCGAGCGCGCCATTCGGCCGATCGCCCTCAATCGCAAGAATGCACTCTTTGCCGGATCAGACGGCGGCGCCGAGCATTGGGCAGTCGTCGCCTCGCTCGTGGAGACCTGCAAACTCGACGGCGTCGATCCGCAAGCCTACCTCGTCGATGTCATCACCCGCATCGTCGCCGGCCGTCCCCGGAGCCAGATCGACAACTTGCTGCCATGGGACTATGCGCCTCAGCCGCTCAAGGCCGTGGCCTGAAAACAGCGGTTACGCTCCTCGAGTTCAATGACTCGCTTTTCCGTCCCGGCTCCCCTTCCAGACCAACGTGTTTGCAAGCTCTCCCTTTCGATCACAAACCACTGAAAGAGCTATCGGACTTTCTGCCTCTTGGACCTACGAACGTCGAGGCTTCGGGCCCTCCACGGCCTCGCGAGTAGCAAAGAGCTGGGCCTCCAATTCCAAGGCCGCCATCAGTTCCTCATACTCTGCAATGATCGAGCTCCTTGTCGGCGCCTCCGACTTGGCCCAGTATTCAAGCACCGCGCATGTCAAGTCGTAGGCCTCGCAGACGTCAAGGAAGGCTTGTCCGGAGGCGAGATCAAAACGATCCCGCCAACTAGGCAAGCGTAGCTTGAGACGCGCGCGCCCGCGCTCCTGGATCCGGGTCATGGTTCGGATATCCAAAGGTGATGGGGCCGCTTTGATCGGCCCCGCCCTCATCGCCGGTCGCCAATTCTGCGCCTGGCGCAGTATCCCTTCTATTGGCCTTGAGGTCATGAGACGGCCGTTAATTTGAGTGGCAGCTCCGCGCCGGTGATCCACCCCCGTTGAATTGGTCCACCCTGAAGTATGTCTTTTGGCAGACAGGAGGACCGAGATGCCGAAGAAGCGCCACAAGCCCGAAGAGATCGTCGCGAAGCTGCGCCAGGTCGATGTGCTGGTCTCGCAGGGGCAATCCGTTGCCGATGCGATCCGTTCGATCGGCGTGACGGAGGTCAGTTACTACCGCTGGCGCCGTGAGTTTGGCGGGCTGAAGACGGATCAGGTTAAGCGGATGAAGGAGCTCGAGGCCGAGAACGCCCGGCTCCGCCGCGCCGTCGCGGATCTGACGCTCGACAAGTTGATCCTGAAGGAGGCGGCTTCGGGAAACTACTGAGCCCCGCGCGTCGCCGCGCCTGCATCGACCATGTTCGGCTCGCCCTCAAGGTTTCGGAACGGCGGGTCTGCCGTGTGCTCGGGCAGCACCGCTCGACCCAGCGTCGAATCCCGCATGGACGCGAGGACGAGGAAAAGCTCATCGCCGACATCGTCGAACTGGTCCGCCGTTATGGCCGCTACGGCTATCGCAAGATCGCCGTGCTGCTGCGCTCGACGGCAGGCTGGGTGGTCAACGACAAGCGGGTCGAGCGGATCTGGCGACGCGAGGGGCTGAAGGTTCCAACCCGACAACCCAAACGAGGTCGGCTCTGGCTCGCGGACGGATCCTGCATCCGCCTTCGCGCCGAGCGGCCCAACCATGTCTGGTCCTACGACTTTGTCGAGGACCGCACCCATGACGGGAGAAAGTATCGCATGCTCAACATCATCGACGAGTTCACGCATGAATGCCTGGCGATCCGCATCGACAGAAAGCTGAAGGCGATCGATGTCATCGACGTGCTCTCGGACCTGTTCATCCTGCGCGGCGTGCCGGAACATGTCCGCTCAGATAACGGCCCCGAATTTGTCGCCAAGGCTGTGCAGGAATGGATCAGCGCGGTTGGTGCGAAGACCGCCTACATCGCGCCCGGCAGCCCCTGGGAGAACGGCTTCATCGAGTCGTTCAACGCCCGATTGCGCGATGAACTCCTCGACGGCGAGATCTTCTACACCCTCGCGGAGGCGAAGATCATCGTCGAAAGCTGGCGGCGGCACTTCAACACCGTGCGCCCGCATGGCTCGCTCGGCTACAAGCCTCCAGCACCAGAGGTCTTCATCCCCGCCATGACCGCACGGGCGACTGCGCAACCCAGACCAGCTACGCCGCCCGCGCTGGCGTCGAGGCCAACCGCCCACTAACAATCGCCTTGGACCAAGCGACGGGGGCGGATCACCGGTCGAATTGAACATCGCCGGCTTCCCGGAAGCCGTTACGTTTGAGCCCCGCCATCGCTGGTTCGCTCAGCATGGCGTAGTAGCGCTCCTCGGCCTCGGCCGGCGGGAGTTGCCGATAGGCTCCAGCAGCCGGCATTGTTGAACCAGTCGACCCAGGTCAGCTTAGCGAACTCTACAGCCTCGAAGCTTCGCCAGCGTCCAAGCCGATGGATAGGCCCCGCAGTGATCGTCAATGAGGCGATCATGATCGGTGTCGGTGGTCGAGCTCCCCTAACCCGACAGACGACGCCTTGCGCAGTATCGCGCCTGCCGAAGGTCCTGGTCTCGGATTCGAAGTTCCAACGTGTTGAAATTGTCACTTCAAGGAGGATTCCGGGGCATTTCTTTATTCTTTTCTTCCTGCTGACCGCTTTATATGAGACCGTTTGACATCCTTGCTGTGCATGGGAAGGAGGATCACATGCGTTTACGCCTTGTATCCACTGCTCTAGCGACATGCCTTGCGACCTCGGCCTTTGCGGCCGATCTTCCAAGCCGAGCGCCTCCCCCGGTTGTCTACGCACCGGTGTTCACATGGACCGGATTTTATATCGGCCTCAATGCCGGCGTGGGCTGGGGCGATTCGGGCGGCGTAATCGTAACTGGTCCGACCCCTGGCTCGTCCGGGTCTCTGGGCGGCGGCGGTGGTGATGGCCAGTTCGTCGGGGGTGGCCAAATCGGCTACAATTGGCAGTCCGGCGCTATTGTCTACGGCCTCGAGACCGACATCCAGTATGTCGACACGGGCGGCGATGTCGCTTGGGGGCCCTATACTTGGTGGGGTGGCCGGGGCGGTGGAGATGGCGCCTACTTCGGCACCGTGCGCGTCCGCCTGGGCTATGCCATCGACAGGACCTTGATCTACATCACCGGTGGTCTCGCTTATGGTGGGCTCAACACCAATCCGCTCACTGGCAACGCCACGAGTAACGCCGGTTGGACCATCGGCGGCGGTGTCGAATATGCCTTCACCAATAACTGGACCGTCAAGCTCGAAGGTCTGTATGTCGACACCGGCGAGGGAAGAAGGACGCGCTTCTTTAACAACCCCGCAGGTGGCGTCCTTCCGGCAGGGGTCTATACCGCGACAACCAGTGGTGGCGGCGGCGCCGGACTTGTTCGTGTCGGCGTGAACTACAAGTTCTGAGAGCAGGCACTTGGAATCTGCGGGCAGCCGGGCCCTTTGCGCCCGGCTGCTTCAAGGTTCTGGTCGGGCAAACACGGGTGGGCCCACGAGTACCTCCCTGCTTGGAGGTCTGGCCGGCTATTGCCGGAGGCTGACAGCTTGCGCAACGCGTTAAGCAAGGGCTTGACGATGGACCCGAATGCTCCGAGGCCCCGCGACGCGATTGCGCCCTCGACCATAATTGACGCCGCCATCCGGCTGGGGCTCGTCGGTACGCTGGTTTATGCCTGCGCTCGGATCGTGCTTCCTTTTGGTTTCCTTTTGATCTGGTCGGCAATCCTCGCGGTGATGCTGCATCCGCTGCATTTGCGCCTGGTGTCACGACTTGGAAATCGTGGCTCGGCGCTGCTGATCGGGCTGATCGGTGTCTCGCTTATGCTGGGCCCGATGGTGATCCTAGTGACTTCCCTGGCGACGTCCCTCTATTCGTTGATCGCAAACTTTCAGAGCCAGGGAGTGACGTTTCCAGAGCCACCGCTATGGCTCGATGGCACGCCTCTCGTCGGCAAGAAGATGGCGGAGATTTGGTCGCTCGTCGCCTCCAACATGCCGGCTGCGCTAGCTAAGTATGGGCACCTGGTCAGCGGCCCGCTGGCGTGGTTTGCTTCATTTGCGGGCGGCCTCGCCATGGGCGAATTGTCATTCGTCGTTTCGTTTGCGATTGCCGCCGCGCTCGTTGCCCACGGGGAGAATGCCGCAGAATTTGCTCGTCGCGCGCTCGAGAGGGTCACCGGCAACGAGGCGCGCGCAGGGCAACTGGTGGCACTGACCGCAGCCACGATCCGCGGCGTGGGGCTGGGGGTGGTTGGCGTGGCGGTAGTCCAGTCGCTGCTTCTGGGTTTCGGCTTCTTCACAATCGGAATTCAGGCAGCGGGCCCTCTTACGCTCGCTGCGCTCTTGCTAGGTATCATGCAGGTGCCGTTGATTTTGCTGACGTTGCCTGTCGTGGTCTATGTCTTCTATTCCGAGGCGACGCAGCCAGCCGTAATCTTTCTGATCTGGAACATCGTCGTCGGCCTCAGCGACAATATTCTCAGGCCATTGATGCTCGGCAGAGGGCTCGAAGTGCCGATGCCGATAATCCTGATCGGCGTTCTCGGCGGTATGATCGTCGACGGGCTGCTGGGTATATTCGTGGGGCCGGTGCTATTGGCCGTCAGTTATGTTCTGCTGCTGGATTGGCTACACCAACACCGGGTTTGACCTAAGCTAAACACCCGAATCGAGAGGGCCGTTTCAGCCAGAGGTGGTCAATCTCGCACTGGCGGCCGCGATACTCGACTGCTGCAAACCCATTTTTTCTCCGGAAGCCTTTCCTGGGTTGAGAGATGGCTCGGTTTGTCTGAACAGTTTGCGGTCTGTCGCTAAGTGGATTTCGGCCCTGGTTATGCCGCAACCGGGATTGGCTGTAGCGCGTTGAAGTAGGCCTGATCGGGCGTCTGCCGTCCCAGGCTCTGGTGAGGCCTCCGGCCGTTGTAGAAGGCGAGATACCGGCCGATCGAGGCGCGCGCGTCGGACACGCTGGCGTAGGCGCGCAGGTAGACTTCCTCGTATTTCACCGATTTCCAGATGCGCTCGACGAAGACGTTGTCGCGCCAGGCGCCCTTGCCATCCATGCTGATCTTGATGCCCGCGCCGATCAGCAGGGCAGTGAACTCGCGGCTGGTGAACTGCGAGCCCTGGACGCCCTTCTGTTTGTCAAGCGGCGATGCGGGTCGCGTTGATTTCGTTCTGGCGCTGCATGATGAAGGGAGAACACCTCTCGGGCCAGGTAGCGCCTTCCGCCAGCAGCAGACCTTGCAACATGCGGCTGCCCGCGAAGGGGTATTCCAGATGCAGCGCGTCGATCGCGCGCATCCACGCCAGGTCGGCGGCCGGAACCGCGCGGGGCAGATAATAGACGCTGCCCCGGCTGATCCCGAGCACCTTCGCCTGCCGGTTCAATGGCAGACCGTGCGCGCTGTCAACGGCGGTCGGATTCCAGGCCAGCGGGGCGGAGTAAGACCAGGCCAGTGGCAGCGCCGGAGGACGATAAGCAAAGGGCCCCGATCTTCGCATGCAGCGTCTTCATATCGATCACCGGCGCGGTGGCTTCCGACTTCGCCTCGGATCCGAAGACGCCGGCGGCCCCGTCAAGAAGCTGGCTGCGCCACTGCGTGATCTGATTAGGGTGGACATCGAACTGCTGCGCCAGATCGGCCAGCGTCTTCTGGCTCTTGAGCGCCGCCAAAGCGACCTTCGCCTTGAAAGCCGGGCTGTGGTTCCGGCGCATGCGTCTCGTCATATCCGCTCCTGTTCACGACAATCATGCCGCGTTCAGGCCCCCGAGCCAGCTCACACGCCGAGCAGCGCGAGCTCCGAAGTATTGCCTCTAAGGCCAATAGACGCTTCGGGTTGGGGCAGCCATTATTGCGATTGGACGCGAGCGTTGCTGTTAGAGCGACAGCCGCGCGTCCCCGATCGCTACGGCGCTGAGAGTGGACGCTTGGGTGTGTCGTTCCGTCAAAAGCGCCGATTGCCGAACCTCGATGGCGTAGCCAGCCTATCCTACAGCCAGCCGTTTTCGTAGCGGGCCCATCACAACGACAGAGGCGCCGAGACTATTTGCGCCGCTTCAATGAATGGCTTGTCAAAGCCAGACGGCCGCTGGTTGTGGGACCAGTGGAAGCGAGCCCCTGCCTATCAACGGCGGCGGCTAGAGATGGAGGGTGGAATGAGAAAATCGCCTAGCAAAGTCGATCTTCATATTCTGGGCTTGATAAGCAGCGCCGCCCTGCTGACGCTAACGGGCATGCCCTCTCGGGCGCAGACAGCGGAGGATATGGAGGCCCGTTATCGTCGGGACGGCATGGAGCAGGCCCTGCAAACGAAGCAACGGTTCGATCTTTATGGTCTTCGCTTCGATTCCGACAAGGCGACGATCCAGGCAAGTTCGAAAGGGCTTCTGGACGACATCACAACCACAATGAAGAATTTCCCCGACTGGCGGTTGCGGATCGTCGGTCATACAGATGCGACAGGCGCTCCCGCGCCCAATGCGATCCTGTCCCAGGAGCGTGCGGACGCGGTCAAGGCAGCTCTTGTCGAACGAGGCGTCGACGGCCAAAGGCTGATAACGGCGGGTCTCGGAGAGAGCCGCCCCGTTGCGAGCAACGAGTCTCCCTCCGGTCGCGCGTTGAACCGCCGGGTTGAGTTAAGCAGGTTCACTGACTCTGCCGAAGCACGGAAAATGCTGAAGGCAATGTCCGACTTCCTCGTGGGGCAGAAAACGCTCTCCTTCGGCTTTGACTCCATGTTTGAGGTCGTAACGCCCACCGACCAGAAAATCGGCCTCGCGAGCTCCGGAGCCGTGACGCTCAGCCGCCCTGACAAGGTGCGCGCCACGCGAGCCGGTGGCTTTAGCGATATCGAGATACTCTTTGACGGGAAAACGCTGACGCTGCTGGGCAAGAACGTAAACACATACGCTCAAATCGCGGCTCCAGGCACCGTCGACCAGATCATCGAGGAACTCAAGGACAAGCACAACAGGCCTCTGCCCGCATCCGACATTCTGTTGGGCAGCGTTTACGACGAATTGATCCAAGGGGTCTATGATGCCAAGGATCTTGGCAGCGGCGTTATCAATGGCGTCGAGTGTGATTCACTTGCTTTTCGCAAGGATGACGTGGACTGGCAGGTCTGGGTTGCGCAGGGCGCGCGCCCCTATCCGTGCCAGTTCTTGGTTACGTCCAAACTGACCAGCCAGGCACCGCAATACAGCATTCAGTTCCGCGACTGGAAATTCGGCGGCGAAGTCGCGGCCGACGACTTTGCGTTCAAGAACGCCTCCAACGCACAGTTGATCGATCTGAAGGAAATTCGGGACAAGTTGGCGGATATGCCGTCGCATTTCGTGAGGGGAGGTCAACAATGACAATAGCGAAGCGTGTATGGCTCTCCTTGGCCGCGTTGGTCTTCGGAGTGATGGCAGCTGAGCTCGGGGAGCGGTCCTCAGTGCCTGGAGTGAACGGCTACATGTCGAGCGCAGCCGCTCGGGTTGGACGCCCGATGACGCCCGTCAGCGTCGCAGGCGCAGCGCGCAGAACCACGCGCCGTTGCGCGACGGGTGTATATAACTGCTGACTTTGGTTCAAACGCGCCGTCATTTTGAGACAGGCGCGAACCTTGTTTGGTCAGCATCATCTCATAGTCCGCCGCCGGTTCACAGAACCGGCGGCGGACTAGAATTTGTCTTCCACGCTGACGTTGCCTTCGTGAACGCCCTCGGGCCCAGATCGCAGAGAAGCAAGATCTCCGGGCGACGGCCGGTTCGTCGACGGTGCCCAGTTGGGCAACAAATGGCAATCGGGCGCCGTGTCTACGGCTGTCGCAGCCACAAAAGCCCGGACATTTCTCACAGTGCTGCATGAGCCGCGATGCACTCGCGGGGGGAACGATATCCGAGCGCTCTACGAGGGTGAAGCTCGTTGTAATGGTCGAACCATTCCGGCAGGGCGAGCATGACGGTCTTGGCAGCCGGGAGAGGGTTCACCCAGAGGAGGTGAAGCAGATGGTGCATTAGGCCGCCATTAACGCGACCAGAACCGGGCCCCAGGCCGTCAGCAGTATGTTTCCGATTGCGTAGGGCACCGTGTAGCCGAGTGCGGGGATGCTGCTCTGGGCTTCGTCCTGGACTGCTCTCAAGGCCGCAGTGATGGTGCCGGCGCCTGCG
Organism: Allobosea rubneri; assembly: GCF_032464875.1. Lineage (NCBI taxonomy): Bacteria > Pseudomonadati > Pseudomonadota > Alphaproteobacteria > Hyphomicrobiales > Alloboseaceae > Allobosea > Allobosea rubneri. The sequence goes on along the minus strand of NZ_JAWDID010000064.1, from coordinate 3,753 downwards.
CAGGCCCCGAGCACGATCAACGGGTCCATCTTCAGGACGTAGCGACCGAACAGGATGCCGACCGTGTGCGGCAGCAGCGCCGAGACCAGGCCGACGGCGGCGAGGCTGATGCCCGTCGCCTGCAGGCCGGCGACGAAGCTGGGCCCGGCACCGAGGCCGACAATGCCGATGAACATGCACAGCCCGACGGTATCGAAGATCCAGATCGCCGGCTCGGGAATGCGCCCGAAGAAGGGATAGGCCGAGCGCAGCCAGCCGAAGACCAGGCCCATGAACAGGGCGCCGCCGCTGGCGGTCAGCGTCAGCGGGATGCCCATGACGACGACCGAGAGCAGACCGAAGAGACCGCCGAGAAAAATGCCCAGTCCGACGAAGATCATATCGGTCGCCGCCGTCCGCCGGTCGGGATAGCCGATCACGGCGGCGGCGCGTTCGACCTCGGTCATGGGGCCCATCAGGGACAGGACGTCGCCGCGATTGAGACGGGTGGTCGGGATCACCGGCATGGCGATGCCCGAACGCGTCAGCTTGGCGAGGAAGACGCCGCGCGCGAGCTGATCCTCCGACAACTCCGCCAGCGACCTGTCGTCGAGGCCGCGGTTCGTCATGACCACGTCGAGTACTTGGAGAGGAATGTCCAGCAGATCCGGGTCGGAGACTTCGGGGCCGATGACGTCGCCGCGGGCGGCGTGCACTTCGAAGCGCGCCATCACGGCGATGATGTCCCCGGCCCGGATCCGGTGCTGCGAGGCGAGGTCGAACAGCGTATCGCCGCTGCGGCCGCGCAAGACGAAGACGCGCGACTGCTTCGGCATGGCTTCGAGCTCGGCGATGGTCTTGTCCAGCAGCGCCGGGTTCTCGACACGATAAGCCCGTACGTCGAACAGGCGCGCGGCGGACGTGACGCCCTCGGTTTCAGCTGCCGTCGTGGCCTTCTCAGGCCGCGTAGCCGCGGCCGCTTCACGCAGGTCGATCCCCATGAGCCTGGGGCCGATCTTCGGCAGGAACCAGACGAGGGCGGTGGTGCCGACCAGATAGGTGACGGCATAGGCGACGGGGATGTTGTTGACGAGCGCCGTGCGTTCCGCCTGCGGAAGATCGAGCCGCTGGATCGCTTCGCCGGCGGTGCCGATCACGGTCGATTCCGAAAAGGCCCCGGCCAGCAGCCCGGCGGCGGTGCCGATGTCGTAGCTCAGCAGCTTGGCGAAGGTCAGCGCCGTCAGCAGGCAGGTGACGCACAGCACCACGGTCAGCGCCATCTGCGGCAGGGCATCGCGTTTCAGGGCGCGGAAGAATTGCGGCCCGACCTTGTAGCCGGTGGTGAACAGGAATAGGTCGAAGAAGACCGCCTTCACCACCGCCGGCACCTTGATGTCGAGCTGGCCGACCAGGACCCCGGCCAGGAGGCAGCCGACGACGACGCCGAGGCTGAAGCTGCCGAACTTCAGCCGGCCGATCAGGAAGCCGAGCGCGACCGTCAGGAAGATTGCGAGCTCGGGATTGTTGCGCAGTGCCGCGACGACGAAGTCCATTGCCGAACTCGCTGTTGGTCAGCCAGATCCGCTCGGGTCTCCCGCACGCCGAACGGCGCGCGGGAGGGGGCGGTCTGCCGTCGCGCCTTCGCAGCGGCGCCGCTGACGCCCTCAGGATTTCTGCTTGAGGGCGAGGTTGTAGGCGTCGAAAGCCTGCCGATAGCCGCGGGCGACGGCGCGCGTCGCGCGGCCGATCTGGCTGTAGACCTCGTCGTCGAGATTGGCGAAGGAGACGCGGACCGACCAGTCCGGGGCGTGGAAGCCACCGCCATTGAGCAACACGATGCCGTGGTCCTCGGCGAGCCGGAAGACGATGTCGAGCGGGTGGATGTTCTTCTTCATATAGGCCACCACCTCGGGCCCGACATATTTGTTGGCCCAGAACTCGAAGTCGACCAGGCCGTAATAACGGTCATGGAGCGGGTTGTCGGGCACCTCGATGCCCAGCCCCTCGACCATGCGCTGGGCGCGGGAATGGACGATCTCCATGCAGGTCTTCTGGTAGAGCTTGGCCTCGTCCATCATCTCCGACAGCGAGAACAGCGACATCATCACCTGCTGCGGCAGCGACAGGCCGGCAGTGTGATTGAGCGCGATGTCGCGGCTGTCGGCGACGATGCGGTCGATCAGCTTCATCTCGCGCGGCTTGAGGGTCAGCGGGCCGTAGCGCTTGTCGAGCGGCGCCAGGATATTCGCGGGGTGCTTCGCGATCGCCTTGTCGAAGATGTTGTCGCGGTGGATCGCGATGACACCGAGCCGCCAGCCGGTGCAGCCGAAATACTTCGAGTAGGAATAGACGCCGATCGTGTTGTGCGGCAGGGCGCCGAGCAGGCCGCGGAAGCCCTTGACGAAGGTGCCGTAGACATCGTCGGTCAGCAGCATCAGATCGGGCCGCTTGGTCTGGACCAGCTTGACGATCTTGGCGATGGTCTCCTCGCTGAGCGCGACCGCATAGGGGTTGCCGGGGTTGACCACGAAGAAGGCCTTCACCTTCGGGTCCTCGAGCTTTTTCAGCTCCTCGTCGGTGAACTGGAAGCGGTTCTCCTGCGGCGCCGCGACCGTGACGACGTTGAGCCCGTAATCCTCGAGATGCGGCATTTCGAGATAGGGCGTGAAGATCGGCGTCGCCAGCGCAATGGTATCGCCGGGGTTCAGCAGCCGGTTGGCCTTCAGCGACTTGAAGATGTAGCACATCGCCGCCGTGCCGCCCTCGACGGCATAGAGGTCGAACTGGCCGCTCGGCCGCGGCTCGCCGCACATCGCCCACATCAGGTATTCGTGCACGATGCGCTCATTGTGGACGAGCATGCGGTCCGGAACCGGGTAGTTGTCACCGATGATCGAGTCGACGAGCTCGTGCACGAATGCATCGGGCTTGAAGTCGAACTTCTTCACGGCGAAGGCGACCATGTCCTTAAGGAAGCCGGCGCCTGGCGAATCCTTGTGCGTCGCCAGCCAATCGTCGAGCCGCGCGGCGATGCCGTCGGCCTTGGGCATGCCGCCGATCCCCGCCGGCTTGTTCATCACGCGCCGGCTTTCGGTGATCGCGAACTGGCCGAGCAGGAAGAAGCCCTCCCGCGGCGTCATAGCGACCCAGTTCGGATTGCCGCGCCCGGCATTGAGCATGGCGATCGAGGAATTCTGCGCGGTCAGCTTGGCGAGGCGGATCAGCTCGTCCTTGATCTCGAAGGGGCTGAGCTTCTCGAAGGTTCGCAGCGTGACAGGATCCATGACATGCTCCCGGTATGAGGCTGAGATCGAAGGTCTTTCCTTGGCCTGCGCTAGGTCAGCAGCATGATGATCACCATGCCCCAGATGGTGAGGAGCGTGTTCCCGACCGCATAGGTCACGGTGTAGCCGAGGGCGGGAACCTGGCTCTTGGCGGTCTCGCAGATCATGCCGAGCGCGGCGGTCGTGGTGCGGGCCCCCGCGCAGGCGCCGAGCAGGATCGCGGGGTCGAAGCGGAAGATGAACTTGCCGGCGAACATCGCCAGGACCAGCGGGATCGTCGTCGCCAACGCGCCCCAGAGGAAGAGGCCGACGCCTTGCGTCTGCAGTCCTTTGACGAAGCCGGGGCCGGCCGAGATGCCGACCACCGCGATGAACATGTTCAGGCCGACCGAATTCATGAACCAGACGGTCGAGCTTGGGATGCGGCCGAAGGTCGGATGAACCGAGCGCAGCCAGCCGAAGACCAGGCCGGAGATCAATGCGCCGCCAG
>NZ_JAWDID010000063.1:0-30842 GCF_032464875.1 Allobosea rubneri | reverse complement strand
CCTTGCCCTACATCGTCGTGATCGTCGACGAGATGGCCGACCTGATGATGGTCGCCGGCAAGGAGATCGAGGGCACGATCCAGCGCCTCGCCCAGATGGCGCGTGCCGCCGGCATCCATGTCGTGCTCGCGACGCAGCGTCCCTCGGTCGACGTCATCACCGGCACGATCAAGGCGAACTTCCCGACCCGCATCTCCTTCCAGGTCACCTCGAAGATCGATAGCCGCACCATCCTCGGCGAGATGGGCGCCGAGCAGCTGCTCGGCCAGGGCGACATGCTCTACATGGCGGGCGGCGGGCGGATCACCCGCGTGCACGGCCCCTTCGTCTCCGATGCCGAGGTCGAGAAGGTCGTCGCCCACCTCAAGACGCAGGGGCGCCCGGACTATCTCGATGCCGTCCTCGCCGAAGAGGAGGAGGGTGCCGGCGCGGAGGAGGACGGCGCCGTCTTCGACAAGACCGGCATGGGCCAGGCCGAGAGCGAGGACCCTTACGACCAGGCCGTCGCCGTCGTATTGCGCGACAAGAAGGCCTCGACCTCCTACATCCAGCGCCGCCTGCAGATCGGCTACAACCGCGCAGCCTCGATCATGGAGCGCATGGAGAACGAGGGCATCGTCGGTCCAGCAAACCACGCAGGCAAACGCGAAATCCTCGTGGAGACCTCGCGCGCACGGGAGGACGAGGACTGAGCCATGCCTGCGAGAACCGGGCGCGGCACGCCGCCACAGCGCTTTCGGCCGCAGTATCGCGCGAAACCGGTCCTGAAATTGCCATGAGCAACGTGCAACCTCGCCGACGGTAGCGGCGTTGAACCCTTGCCGGCGTGCCTCGCCGTCACGATATCCAGCGTCAGCCCGAGAAAATGGAACCGAGCCGCCTCATGAAGCCTTCGCTCCCCACGTCAGCTTTCGCAGCAGCCGCCCTGGCGCTCGTGCTGGCGTCGGGCTCGGCATGGTCGCAGCCGCTCGACATCCGGCCCGCGACCCAGCCGCCGGCGCCGAAGCAGCGGGCCATCCCCCTGCCGCCGACCCGCCCGCCCGGTCTCGGAATGCCGCGCCATGACGTCGCTGCGGCGCCGACTGCCGCCCCGGTCGCGACCCCTGTGGTCACCGCAAACAACGAGCCGCAGCGCCCGGCGCCCGCCACCAAGCCCTCGCGGCCTTCCGCGCCATTGTCCAAGCCGGAAGCGGTCGAGCGCCTGAACGCCTATTTCAACGGCTTCGCCACCTTGCAGGGCGACTTCATCCAGTTCGCCGCCGATGGCCGCCGCTTCGAAGGCAAGATCTATGTCCAGCGCCCCGGCAAGATGCGCTTCGAGTACCGTCCGCCGGTAACGATGGAAGTGATCGCCGACGGCACCTCGGTTGCGATCCGCGACAAGAAGCTGGCGACGCAGGACCTCTATTCGATCGGCCAGACGCCGCTGAAGTTCCTGCTGAAGGAGCACATGGACCTGGCGCGGGATTCGACCGTCACCGGCGTCAGCACCAAGGGCGACATCCTCTCGGTCAAGATCGAGGACCGCTCTACGCTTGGCGGCACCTCGAAGATCACCCTGAATTTCGACCTGACCGCCAACGAGCTCAGGCAATGGGTGGTGATCGATCCGCAGGGCTACGAGACCTCGGTCTCGCTCTACAATCTCGACACCCAGCGCCGGCCCGACCAGAAGAACTTCGTGATCGACTACCAGCGCGTGCTCTGACCGCGCTGGTTCTCCGCCCGCTCCTGTCGTGCTGCCGGCCGCAACGAAGCCGAGCGCCGGACTCGGCGCCGCTGACGCGACCTGTCTGGAATGACCTGCCGGCCCTTGCTTTTCTGCGCGGGGCGACCCAGTTTCCGGCTCCCATTCCGACCGGATCCCGCGCGTGAAGCTCGACGTCACCACCTGGAACATCAATTCGGTACGCCTGCGCATCGGCCTGGTCACCGAATTCCTCAAGAACCACCGGCCCGACATTCTCTGCCTCCAGGAGACCAAGACGCCGGACGAGCAGTTCCCGACGAAGGCCTTCGCGGAGGCCGGCTATGCCCACCAGGCCTTCATCGGCAACAAGGGCTATAACGGCGTCGCCATCGTCTCCAGGCTGCCCTTCTGCGAGAAGGAAGCGATGGCGATGTGCGAGCGCAACGACGCCCGCCATATGAGCGTCGTGCTCGATGCCGGCGCGGGAGCGGCTGCCGGCATCGCCATCCATAACTTCTACATCCCGGCCGGCGGCGACATCGCCGACCCCGAGGCCAATCCGAAATTCGCGCACAAGCTGCAGTTCCTCGACGCGCTCGGCGCCTGGGGCGTCGCCAAGAACCCGTCGGGACGGCCGAGCATCCTGGTCGGCGACCTCAACATCGCTCCCTACGAGCACGACGTCTGGAGCCACAAGCAGCTCCTCGACGTCGTCAGCCACACGCCGATCGAGACCGACACGCTGGAAAGACTGCGTAGCGAGCTCGGCTGGACCGACGCCGCCCGCACGCTGAAGCCGGAACCCGAGAAGCTCTACAGCTGGTGGAGCTATCGCGCCGCCGACTGGCAGGCCTCCAATCGGGGCCGCCGGCTCGACCATATCTGGCTCTCGGACGGGCTGAAGCCGACCCTGCGCGATCTCGAATTCCTGCGCGAGGCGCGCGGCTGGGAACGCCCCTCCGACCATGTCCCCGTGACGGTCTCGCTCGAACTCTGAGGGCCACCGCGAGCAGGGCGGCGCCGCTCAGCGCCAGTCGATCGCCCTGAGCGACATGCCGACCGAGGCGAGCTCGCCGGTGAACTCCGTCAGTCGCTCCTCGATCGCATGCGCGAGGGCCGCCGCCGAATCCGGCGATTCGGCCAGCACGCGCCGCATCACGCTGCGCGAGAGCTTCATCACCTGCGTCGGTTCGCGGGCGATCGCCGTCGCCGGCCGCTCCAGCGCCGCGAACAAGGCGAGCTCGCCGATAAGCGCGCCCGGCCCGGCGATCTCCTCGGCAGGGCGTCCATCATCGTCTCGGCTGAGCGCGACCGCGCCGGAGACCACCAAGAAAGCCCCGTCCGAGCCCTCGCCACGACGGAACAGCACATCGCCCGCGCGCAAGGTACGGCTTTCCGCCGCGAAGGCGACCAGGCGCAGCGCGTCGCGATCCATCAGGCTCAGCAGCGGTTGCCGGGCCAGGAATGCGATGTCGTCGTTGAGCGCCATGATCTCAGGGGTTCAGCCGATAGCCACCGGCATCGGTCACGAGCAAGCGGGCATTGGCGGGGTCGGGCTCGATCTTCTGCCGGAGCCGGTAGATATGCGTCTCCAGCGTATGGGTGGTCACCTGAGAGTTGTAGCCCCAGACCTCCTGCAGCAGCACCTCGCGCGCGATCGGCTTGCGCCCGGCGCGATAGAGGAAACGCAGGATCGCCGTTTCCTTCTCGGTCAGCTTGGTCTTCGAGCCCTTGGCGTTGACCAGCAGCTTCGAGCCTGGATGGAAGGTATAGGGCCCGACCTGAAAGACCGCGTCCTCGCTGGCCTCGTACTGCCGCAGATGAGCCCTGATCCGCGCCAGCAGCACGGCGAACTTAAACGGCTTGACGACATAGTCGTTGGCGCCGGCCTCGAGCCCGAGCACGGTGTCGGCGTCCGAGCCCTGCCCGGTCAGCATGATCACCGGGCTCTTGAAGCCGTTCTTGCGCATCAGCTTCACTGCCTCGCGCCCGTCCATGTCGGGCAGGCCGACATCCATCACGACGAGGTCGACGCGCTCGGCCTGGACCATCTTGACGCTCCCGGTCGCGGTCGCGGTCGTCGAGACCCGGAATTCGTCGTAAAGTGCGAGCTGCTCGGCGAGCGCGTCTCGCAGGCTCTGGTCGTCGTCGACGAGCAGGATATGATGCGTGGCTGACATGATGCCGATTCAGCTCGATTGCGTTCGTGCCGACACTAGAGCATGGCAGGAAAAAGTGGGAACCGGTTTTTCACCGAAGCCATTCGCCAAGCCTATGCCGGCGATCACGTTTTTCTCATTTTCCTGCCTCGGCCCGCCCGCTGCGTGGGGCTGGCGCGCGCAAGAGCCTATCGCAAGCGCGCTTTCGCGTTCACCCAGCGCTAACCCTCCGAAGCGAATCTTGCAGCAACCGGCCTGGCAAAGGTGCCGGCAAGCCGTTCAGGACTAGGATCGCCGTGAGCAGAGCTGAAGACCGTGCCGGTGGCCGCCGGCTGACCCGGATCACCGTGGTGCGCTCGGTGCGCGATCGCCGCAAGGGCTTCCTGAAGGCTGGCGGGGCGGTCTTTCCCTGCGCGCTCGGCCGCTCCGGCGTCATCGTCGACAAGCGCGAGGGCGATGGCGGCACGCCGCGCGCCGAACTGCCCCTGCGGCGCCTGTTCTTCCGCGGCGACCGGCTGGCGCGGCCGGCGAGCCTTCTGCCCGCACGCCGGATCGGCCCGCGCGACGCCTGGTGCGACGACACCAGCGACCGGCGCTACAACCGGCTGATCGACCGCCCGCTGGGCGAAGCCGAGGAGCGGCTCGCCCGCGCCGACCATCTCTACGACGTCATCGTCGAGCTCGGCTGGAACGATGCGCCGGTCCGGCGCGGCCGCGGCAGTGCGATCTTCTGGCATCTCGCCCGGCCCGGCTTCACGCCGACCGCCGGCTGCGTCGCCGTCGAGGGCCATGTCTTCGCCAAGGTGTTGCCGCGGCTGGCGCGCGCCTGCACGCTGGTGGTTCGCTAGCCACGCGGCTAGCGCCTCTGCGAGGCTTGCAAAGCCGGCCACCTCATCGATACTGGCTGGGAGCACCGTCTCGACGAACAGATTCGCGGCAGCGTCCCGACTTGGCACCGCCCAGGCAGGCACGCTGATCCACGCAGCGGGACTTTGCCATGAACGACTCTTCTCCTCGCCCGATCGGCTTCGGCCGCGTCGCCGCCATGTTCCCGGTCAAGGACATGGAGCGCGCCCACGCCTTCTATGCCGGCGTGCTCGGCTTCACGAAAACCTTCGAGAACGGCCAGCCGGTCGGCTTCATGATCCTGAAGAAGGACGGCGCCGAGATCCATCTGACCCTGCAGAAGGACCACAAGGCCGCGCCTTTCAACATCGCGCATATGATGGTCGCGGACGTCGACGCCCTTCATGAGCTCTGCCGCTCGCATGGGCTGCGCATCGTCAAGGGCCTGCGCGACAAGGATTACGGCTTGCGCGCCTTCGTCTTCGAGGATCCCGATGGCAACCGCATCGACGTCGGCCAGCCGATCTAGAGCATCGACGACCGTCGAACGCATTCGAGCGCGGTCGTTCACGCGCCGCAAACCATCGTCCGCGACGGTCGGCATTCGTTAACCGACGATTCGCCGAAGCGATCGATCCTCTCCGGCACTATTGCCGGGGAGGATCATGCCAAAGCGCCTGTCACTGGTCGGGCTGGCCGATCGCCTGACGCTGCGGCAGCAGACCGCCGCCATGGCCGGCCTGCTCTGCATCGTCGTCGTCGCCGTCTCGGCCGCCGGGGCCGCCTGGCTCGCCCGCCGGGATGCGGTGCGCGAGGCCAATCTCGAACTCGTCGCGCTCGCCCGCACGATGTCGGACCGGCTCGACCAGAACATGTTCGAGCGCTACCGCGAGATCAAGAATCTGGCCGAGATGGAGCCGCTACGCGGTCTCTGGCAGGACAATCCGGCGCGGGTCCGGGCGGTGCTGATGCAATTGCAGGCCGGCCTCAGCGACTATGCCTGGCTCGGCCTCGCAGAACCGAGCGGCAATGTCCGCGCCGCGACCCGCGGCATGCTCGAAGGCGTCTCGGTTGCCCAACGCCCCTGGTTCATCAGCGGTCTTGCCGGGCCAGCCGTAGAGGACGTCCACGACGCCAAGCTGCTCGATTCGCTGTTGCGCAAGAGCCCGGACGAAGCGCCCTTTCGCTTCGTCGACGTCGCCATGCCGGTCTTCGACCCGACCGGCGCCAAGGTCGGCGTCCTCGGCGCACATCTGAGCTGGAACTGGGCCGGCACCCTGCGCGACAACGTCCTGCGCAACCACGATCCCGCCCTCGCCTCCGAACTCTGGGTGCTCGGCCGCGACGGCACCGTGCTGCTCGGTCCGAAAGACGCCAAGCGTTTCGAGAGCGCAGAAATCGCCGGAGCCCGCCACGGCGTCTCCTTCGTCGACCGGTCCGGCGATCAGCCTATGCTGACGGCGCTCGTCGCGACCAAGGGGCTGGACGATTATCCAGGCCTCGGCTGGGTTGTCGCCGCCCGGCGCTCGGTCGATGTCGCGCTCGCGCCGGCCAATCGCCTCACCGCCGTCATCGCCTTGCTCGGCCTGGCAGTCGCGGCCATCGGTGCCGCGCTCGCCTGGTTCCTGGCCGGCACCGTCACCGGGCCGCTACGAACCCTCTGTCGTTCGGTGGACCTGATCGGCCGCGATCCGAACGCCGCCGGCATCAGGCGCCAGCACGGCTCGCGCGACATCCTCCAGCTCTCGGCCGCGCTGCGGTCCTTGCTGCGCCGCCTCGGCATCGCCGAGAAGGGCGCGCGCGACGCCGCTGCGACCATTCGCGACGTCCAGGCCAAGGCCGACAAGCAGGCGCGCGAAGCCGACGAGAAGACCCGCCGCCTCGGCTCGGACCTGCACACCCTGCAGATCCTCGCCGACACCGACCCACTGACCGGGCTGCTCAACCGTCGCGCCTTCCTGCCCTTCGCGGAAGACGCGATGAACTATTATAAGCGCTATCGCCGCAATCTCGGTGTGCTGATGTTCGACATCGACCACTTCAAGCGGATCAACGACACTTTCGGCCATGCCGCCGGCGACGAAGTCATCCGCGCCGTCTCCAAGATCATCGCCGGCCAGATCCGGACGACCGACAAGGTGGCGCGCTTCGGCGGCGAGGAGTTCGTCGTTCTGCTGCGCGAGACCGATGCGCAGGGTGCCGAGAATCTTGCCAACCGCATCCGCGAAGCGATCGGCGCGACGGTGGTGACGCAGGGCCTGTCTCAGATCGAGCTCACCATCAGCGTCGGCGCCGCCATCGTCTGCGAGCAGGACCGCGATATCGAGGATGTGATCGAGCGTGCCGACAAGGCGCTCTATGCGGCTAAATCCTCCGGCCGCAACCGCGTCGTGCTGGCGGAAGCCGAACGGGCGCCGGCCCCAGCCGGCTCCTGAGCAGGCCGGCCATACCCGGCACTACCGGAAATAGACCGGCGATATCAGCGGCTTGTCAGGTAGTGCCGTAGTCGCGCGCACCGAAGATCGCGCTGCCGACGCGCACATGCGTCGCTCCGAGCTGGATCGCCGCCTCATAGTCGGCACTCATCCCCATCGACAGGATCGGCAGGCCATTGCGCTTGGCGATCTTGGCGAGCAGCGCAAAATGCGGCGAGGGCGGCTCGTCCGCCGGCGGGATGCACATCAGCCCCTCGATCTCCAGCCCGTAGGTCACCCGGCAGCTCGTCAGGAAGGCGTCGACATCGGGCGGCAGAACGCCACCCTTCTGCGGCTCGGCACCGGTGTTGACCTGGACGATCAGCCGCGGCGCGCGGCCGCTGCGCGCGATCTCCCGCGACAATTCCTTGGCGAGGCTCTCGCGGTCCAGCGAGTGGATCGTATCGAATAGCGCCACCGCCTCCTTCGCCTTGTTGGACTGCAGCGGCCCGATCATGTGCAGCCGCGCATGCGGGAAGCGTTCGCGCAGGTCCGGCCATTTCGCCTTGGCTTCCTGGACGTAGTTCTCGCCGAAATCGACCTGCCCGGCCTCGAGCGCCGGCAGGATCACTTCGGTCGGTTTGGTCTTGGAGACCGCGATCAGCGTCACATCCTCCGGCCGGCGGCCGAAATCGCGCGCCGCACGCGCGATCGCCGCACGCGTCTCCTGCAATCCCGTCACCACATCCTGCATCGCGCCGTCCTTTGCCCGCATCGCCGCCAAGCCTTTCCAAACATTGACCCGGCGCGTCCGATGGTGTCCTAGTCCGGGCCAGTCCGATTACGCAAGAACGACACGATCAGCATGGCCGCCGAACGCTACAATCCGAAGGAAGCCGAGCCGAAATGGCGCAAGGTCTGGGATGAGCGCAAGCTCTTCGAGACCCGCAACGACGATACGCGCCCGGCTTACTACGTGCTCGAGATGTTCCCCTATCCGTCGGGGCGCATCCATATGGGCCATGTCCGCAATTATGCGATGGGCGACGTGGTGGCGCGCTACAAGCGGGCCAAGGGCTTTGCCGTGCTCCACCCGATGGGCTGGGACGCCTTCGGCCTGCCGGCGGAGAACGCCGCCAAGGCCAACAAGGTCCATCCGCGCGAATGGACCTACGCCAATATCGCGACGATGCGGACGCAATTGCAGTCCATGGGCCTGTCGCTCGACTGGAGCCGCGAGCTCGCGACCTGCGACCCCAGCTATTATCGTCACCAGCAGAAGCTCTTCCTCGACTTCCTGAAGGCCGGGCTGGTCGATCGCAAGACCGCCAAGGTCAACTGGGACCCGGTCGACGAGACCGTGCTCGCCAATGAGCAGGTCATCGACGGCCGCGGCTGGCGCTCCGGCGCCGTCGTCGAGCAGCGCGAGCTGACTCAGTGGTTCTTCAAGATCACCAACTACGCCCAGGAGCTCAACGACGCCCTCGACGGGCTGGAGCGCTGGCCGGACAAGGTCCGGCTGATGCAGAAGAACTGGATCGGCCGTTCCGAGGGCCTGCTGGTTCGTTTCGCGCTCGAATCGAATGCCCTGGGGCAGGACGAGCTGGAGATCTACACCACCCGTCCGGACACGCTGTTCGGCGCCCGCTTCATGGCGGTCGCGGCCGACCATCCGCTGGCCAAGGCGTCCGCGGTCGACAATCCCGGGCTCCAGGCCTTCATCGCCGAATGCAAGAAGACCGGCACGGCCCAGGAGAACATCGACAAGGCCGGCAAGCTCGGTTTCGACACCGGCCTGCGCGCCGTCCATCCCTTTGATCCGTCATGGACTTTGCCGATCTACGTGGCGAATTTCATCCTGATGGAATACGGCACCGGCGCGATCTTCGGCTGCCCGGCGCATGACCAGCGCGACCTCGACTTCGTCAACAAGTACGACCTCGGCAATACCCCGGTGGTCTGCCCGGAGGGCGTCGATCCTGCGAGCTTCGTGATCACCGACACCGCCTATACCGACGATGGCCGGATGATCAATTCGCGCTTCCTCGACGGTATGACCATTCCGGACGCGAAAGAAGAAGTCGCGCGGCGCCTCGAGGCGGAGACCCGCGGCAACCGGCCGGTCGGCCAGCGCAAGGTCAATTTCCGCCTGCGCGACTGGGGCATTTCGCGCCAGCGCTACTGGGGCTGCCCGATCCCGATCATCCACTGCGCCGATTGCGGCACCGTTCCGGTGCCGGAAGAGCAGCTGCCGGTGAAGCTGCCCGATGACGTCTCCTTCGAGAAGCCGGGCAACCCGCTCGACCATCATCCGAGCTGGAAGAACGTCTCCTGCCCGTCCTGCGGCAAGCCGGCGCGGCGCGAGACCGACACCATGGACACCTTCGTCGATTCGTCCTGGTATTTCGCCCGCTTCACCAATCCCTGGCTCGAAGCCAGCCCGACCGACCGCGCCGCGGTCGACCGGTTCCTGCCGATCAACCAGTATATCGGCGGCGTCGAGCACGCCATCCTGCACCTGCTCTATTCGCGCTTCTTCACCCGCGCGATGAAGGCGACCGGCCATGCCGGCGTGGATGAGCCCTTCGACGGCATGTTCACCCAGGGCATGGTCGTTCATGAGACCTATCGGGCGCAGGACGGCAGCTGGGTCGAGCCCGGCAATGTCCGCATCGAGGTCACCGGCAGCGAGCGCCGCGGCTTCGACGTCGACGGCGGCGCACCGATCGAGATCGGCTCGATCGAGAAGATGTCGAAGTCGAAGAAGAACGTCGTCGACCCCGACGACATCATCGCTTCCTACGGCGCCGACACCGCCCGCTGGTTCATGCTCTCCGATTCGCCGCCGGATCGCGACGTGATCTGGAGCGATGAGGGCGTTCAGGGCGCTGCCCGCTTCGTCCAGCGCCTCTGGCGCCTGGTCAGCGAGATCGCCGCACGCACCGGCAATCGCGTCGCCCGCCCGGCGAGCTTCGGCGAGGCGGCCTCCCTGCTGCGCAAGACGAGCCACCGCGCCTTGCATGCGGTCGGCGCCGATATCGAGCGCCTCGGCTTCAATCGCTGCGTCGCGCATGTCTATTCGCTGACCAACGCCATCGCCAAGACGCTCGACGCCGCAGCCGAAAGCGCTGATCTGCCGGCCGACACCGCCTTCGCGCTGCATGAATCCGCCATGATCGCGACGCAGCTTGTCGCCCCGATGATGCCGCATCTCGCCGAGGAATGCTGGCACGCCCTCGGCTTGCCCGGTCTCGTCGGCGAGGCCGCCTGGCCGGAAGCGGAAACGGATTTGTTACGCGATGACAGCATCATCCTGCCGGTACAGATCAACGGCAAGAAGCGGGCCGAGGTGACCGTGGCGGCGGATGCCGATACGGTGGCGGTCGAGGCCGCTGCCCGCGGCTCGGAAGCCGTGGTCAGGGCGCTGGAAGGCCGGGCGATCCGCAAGATCATCGTGGTTCCGGGGAGAATCGTGAATGTCGTCGTCTGAAGCCGGAACCATCCGCCGTCGCGGCCGGCCGTTCGCGCTGGCCGCCGCGCTCACGCTGGCGGCGCTCGCCGGCGGCTGCTTCCGGCCGCTTTATGCCGACGCCACGGTGAGCAAGGTCGGCGACAACGTTCGCAACGCCATGCTCAGCATCGAGGTTCCCGAGATCAAAGGCCTCGTCGGCCACTATCTGCGCAATGAGCTGGTCTTCGAGTTCGATGGCGGCGGCGCTCCGGACCTGCAGAAGAAGTTCCGCCTGGTCGCGAACACCACCGAGTCGCTCGAGGTGATCACCGTCGACTACGCCAATGGCCGCGCCGATTCGGCGATCCTCGTCGCCACGGCCGACTGGCAGTTGCTGCGCAACGGCTCCAACGAGGTCATCGCCTCCGGCCAGAGCGTGGTGCGCGCGCCCTATGAGCGCTCGACCCAGCGTTTCGCCAATCTGCGCGCTGCGCGTGACGCGCAGATCCGGGCCGCCAAGAATCTGGCTCAGCTGATCCGCGCCCGCGTGGCCGCCGACCTGACCGCCTGAGCCGGCGGCACCGCCGCCATGGCGACGATCAAGGCGCATGAGGCGGACCGGGCGCTGGCGCGGCCGGACCCCGCCTGGCGGCTCTTCCTGTTCTACGGCCCCGATGCCGGGCTCGTCTCGGAGCGGGCGACAGCGCTCGCCCGCGCCAGCGTGGACGATGTCCAGGATGCCTTCCAGCTGGTCCGCATGAGCGGCGACGACATCGCCGGCGACCCGCTGAAGCTGGTCGACGAGGCCAATACCATCGGCCTGTTCGGCGGACGGCGGGCAATCCGTGTCTCGGTGACCTCCAAGCCCTTGCTAGCGGCGGTGGAGCCGCTGCTGGCGACGCCGTCCAGGGACGCCGTGGTCATCGTCGAGGCTGGCGATCTGCAACGCTCCAACCCGCTCCGGACAGCCTGCGAGAAGGCGCGAACCGCCCTGGCAGTCCCCTGCTATGGCGATGCCGCCCGCGATCTCGGCACGATCGTCGACGAGATGGTCCGTGCCTCCGGCAAGTCCATCGACCGGACGACGCGCGACTCCCTGGTCGGCCTGCTCGGCGGCGATCGCCAGACCTCGCGGCAGGAGATCGACAAGCTGATCCTCTATGCCGGCCAGGACACCGCCGTCACGCTAGCCCATGTCGAATCGGTGGTCGGCGATACCGCCCAGCGCGAACAGGCCAGCGTCATCGACGCCGTCTTTGCCGGCCGCTTCGCCGCCCTGGATCTCGCCTTCGGCAAGCTCGCCGGCGAGGGGCTCGACATGGGTGTTCTGCTCGGCGCGGTGCTGCGCCATGCGCTGGCGCTGATGAAGGCCCGCTTCGCGCTCGATGCCGGCCGCAGCGCCCGCGATGCCGTGGCGGCGATGCGGCTGCCCTATCCGCGCCTGGCACCGGCGGAAGCCGCGCTTGGCGCCTGGAATGCGACGAAGCTCAAGGATGCGGTGGCAGTACTCGGCGCCGCCATGATCGCGGTCCGCCGCGATGGCGAGATGGGCAAGCCGGTCGCGATGCGAGCGCTCTGGACGCTCGCCCGCATGGCCGGGTCCGGCCGAGGCTGATCAGTCCTTCAGGCGCCGGCACAGCGCGTCGAGCTGCTCCAGCGTCTTGTAAGCGATCTTCATCTCGCCGCCGCCATTGGCCCGGTGCTTGATCGAGACGCCGAGCCCGAGCGCCTCTTCCAGCGCCTTCTCGACAGCGCGGGTATCGGGGTCCTTTTCCCGCTTCGCGACCGCCGCAGTGTTCGGCACGCTCTTGGTCTCGCCGCGCGCCTCTTCCTGGCCGAGGCGCTCGATATCGCGGACCGTCAGCCCCTGCTCGACGATGCGTTTCGCCACCTGTTCCGGGTCCGAAACAGAGAGCAGCGCCCGGGCATGGCCAGCGGAGACCGCTCCTTCGCTGACCATCTGCCTTACGGGTTCGGGCAGCTTGCTGAGGCGCAGCGTGTTGGCGACATGGCTGCGGCTCTTGCCGATCACCTTCGCAAGATCGTTCTGGGTATAATCGAATTCCGCGATCAGGCGCTCATAGCCGGCCGCTTCCTCGATGGCGTTGAGATCGGCGCGTTGCACGTTCTCGACGATGGCGATCTCGAGCGCTTCGCGGTCATTGGCCTCGACCAAGATCACCGGGACTTCGTGCAGCTCGGCCCGCTGCGCTGCCCGCCAGCGCCGCTCCCCGGCGATGATCTCATACGCATCGAGCATGCCCGGGAAGGCCCGCACGATGATCGGCTGGAGGATGCCGCGTTCGCGCACCGAGGCCGTCAGATCGTCGAGCTCGGCATCGTCGAAGATCCGGCGCGGATTGCGGGCGCTCGGGCGCAGGAACTCGACCGGCACCTTGCGCTGACCGCGCGAGCGCTCGATTGCGCCGATCTCGTCACCGACATCGCCGATCAGCGCGGCGAGACCACGGCCAAGACGTGAGCGTCCCTGTTCCTCCGCCATCGTCAACCTCTTGAACTTTCTATATCTTCAGAACTAGGCCGCGGCCCGCAGGGTCCGCTCGCGCTTGATCACCTCGGAGGCCAGCCGGAGATAGGCCTGCGAACCCGCACAGCGCAGATCATAAAGCAGTGCAGGCTTGCCATAGGACGGCGCTTCGGAAACCCGGACATTGCGCGGGATCACGGTTTCGTAGACCTTGTCGCCGAGGAAGTCGCGGACATCGGCCATGACCTGGCCGGAGAGATTGTTGCGCGGGTCGTACATGGTCAGCACGACGCCCTGGATAATCAGCCGTGGATTGAGGCCGGCGCGCACCTGTTCCACCGTCTTCAAGAGCTGACTGAGGCCTTCCAGCGCGAAGAACTCGCACTGCAGCGGCACCAGCACGGCATCCGACGCCGTCATCGCGTTGATCGTGATCAGGCTGAGCGAAGGCGGGCAATCGATCAGGATATAGGTCAGGTCGTTGCAACGCTGATCGTGCTCGAGCTCGTCGACCGCCTTCTTCAGGCGCTGCACCCGGTCCTTCTCGCCGGCGATCTCGAGCTCGACGCCGAGCAGGTCGAGTGTCGACGGCGCAATGAACAAATTGGGAACGGCCGTTGCCTGCATCGCGGCGCCCAGGCCGATATCGCCGCAGAGCACGTCATAGGTCGAGGCGCGCCGGCTCTTACGGTCGACGCCGAGCCCTGTCGAGGCGTTGCCCTGAGGGTCGAGATCGATGATCAGCACCTTCTCGCCGATCGCCGCCAGCGCGGTGCCGAGATTGATTGCCGTCGTGGTCTTGCCGACGCCGCCCTTCTGATTGGCGAGGGCCAGGACACGAGGCCGGCCGGAGCTTGGCCGAGGGCCTAGGTCGTTCATGAGTCGGTCCGCTTCTGAGCGTTGCGGATCACCAGGATACGCGCCGCCGAATCCGTAACGGAAGGAAACGTTGATGCCTGAATCTTCCAATATTTAGAAGCGTCGGTCAATTCGGCATCTAGATGTTGTCCCTTCGGAAAGACCCCGATCACACCGGTTCTCAACAGCTCTTTGCACCAGTCCAGCAGGAGCGGCAAAGGCGCGAGCGCCCGCGCCGTCACCACATCGACCTTGCCGAGAAATTGCGGCATCGCATCCTCGATCCGGGCCGCATGAACCGTCACCGCCGCGCCGGTCAGCCGGGCCGCATGGCGCAGAAAGGCGCATTTGCGGGCGTTGCTCTCGACCAGATCGATATGTCCGCCTATCTCCGCCAACCGGATCCCGAGAACCAGACCGGGAAAGCCGCCACCGGAACCGAGGTCGAGCCAGCGCCGGGCTTCGGGGGCATGATCGAAGAGCTGCAGCGAATCGGCGATATGCCGGGTCCAGACCTCGTCGAGCGTCGCGGTCGAGACCAAGTTCTTGGCCCGCTGCCAGCGTTCGAGCTCGGCGACGAGGACAACCAGGCGCTCCTCTGTTTCACGTGAAACAGGAGTCAAGCTCAAACCGCGCTGGCGGTCTGAGTTATCAACTGAACGCACAGTCATGATGCCGCTTCGGTGACGGTTGCGGATTTTCTCCGCCGCGCATGCGCTGCCAGCAAGGTCAGGGCCGCCGGCGTCATGCCTTCGATCCTGCCGGCTTGCGCCAGATTGGCAGGCTGGGCGGCTTCGAGCTTGGCCCGCAGCTCATTGGATAGGCCGGAGATTTCGGCAAGGTCGAGATCCCGCGGCAGCCTCAGCGCCTGGTCACGCTGATAGGAATCGATCTCCGCCGACTGCCGGTCGAGATAGACCGCATAGGTCGCATCGGCGCTGACGCGCATCGTCACATCCTCGGGATAGCCCGCGAGATCAGGCCAGGCGCTGGCCAAGGCGCCGAACTCGACGCCGGGGTAGGAGAGGATCTCGAAAAGGCTGCGCTTGACCCCGTCCCGATTGACCTGGAGGCCGGCCACCGCTGCCTCGGACGGGGTCAGCACGCGCTGCTTCAGCTGCCCCGTCAGTTTCGCGATCTGCTCCTGCCGCGTCGCGAACTTGTCCCGTCGCGTCGCACCGACCAGGCCGAGCGCGATCCCAAGGCCGGTCAGGCGTTCGTCGGCATTATCGACCCGCAGCGAGAGCCGGAACTCGGCACGCGAGGTGAACATCCGGTACGGCTCCGTAACGCCTCGCGTCACCAGATCGTCGATCATCACCCCGATATAGGACTGCGCCCGGTCGAGCACGATCGGCTCGCTGCCGCCGGCGCGCCTTGCGGCGTTGAGCCCGGCGAGCAGGCCCTGGCCCGCCGCCTCCTCATAGCCGGTGGTGCCGTTGATCTGCCCGGCGAGGAAGAGGCCACGGATCGCACGCGTCTCGAGCCCGGCGGTCAGGGCGCGCGGATCGACGAAATCATACTCGATCGCATAGCCCGGTCGCAGCATGGTGGTGCGCTCGAGCCCCGGGATCGTCTTCAGCAGGCCGAGCTGTACGTCCTCGGGCAGCGAGGTCGAGATGCCGTTCGGATAGACCGTCGGATCATCCAGCCCCTCAGGCTCCAGAAAGATCTGGTGGCCGTCACGGTCGCCGAAGCGGCCGACCTTGTCCTCAATCGACGGGCAGTAGCGCGGGCCTCGCCCTTCGATCTGACCGGAGAACATCGGCGCGCGATGCAGGTTGGCCCGGATCAGCTCATGGGTCGCCAGCGTGGTCCGGGTAATGCCGCAGGAGATCTGCGGCGTCGTGATCGCGCTGGTCAGCGCCGAGAACGGCTCCGGCGGATCGTCCCCGGCCTGCATGTCCAACGCCGCCCAGTCGATGGTACGGCCGTCGAGCCGCGGCGGTGTACCCGTCTTCAGGCGACCGAGCGGGAAGTTATGGCGTTCCAGAGTCAGGGAAAGCCCGACCGAAGGGGCTTCGTCGACCCGCCCCGCCGCGATCTTCTTCTCGCCGATATGGACGAGGCCGCGCAGGAAGGTGCCGGTCGTCAACACGACCGTTCCACAGCCGAATCGACGGCCATCGGCGAGGAGCACGCCGCGCACCTCTCCCTCGTGGACATCAAGATCGAACGCTTCGCCCTCGATCAGATCGAGTCCGGAACAAGCTCTGAGCGCCGCCTGCACGGCCTCGCGATAGAGCTTCCGGTCGGCCTGGGCCCGCGGCCCACGTACGGCCGGGCCCTTGCGCCGGTTGAGCATGCGGAACTGGATACCGCCCTGGTCGGCGCAACGCGCCATGATGCCGTCGAGCGCATCGATCTCACGGACGAGATGGCCCTTGCCGAGCCCGCCGATCGCCGGATTGCAGGACATCACCCCGATGGTCGCGAGCTTGTGTGTAAGCAGGGCCGTGCGTGCGCCGAGCCGCGCGGCCGCGGCGGCGGCTTCCGCCCCCGCATGGCCACCGCCGACGACGATCACGTCGTAATGCGTCGTTCCGTTGCTGTCAGACATGGTTCTTCGCTAGCCAAGCCTTTCGGCGCGGTCAATGAAAACACCGTTGATCACAGCCTCGTGCGACGAAATCGCTGCCTGGCAGCCGGCTTACTTGCCGATGCAGAAGCCGGAGAACAGGCTGTCGAGCACGTCTTCGACATCGATCCGCCCGACCAGCCGCTCCAGGGCGCGCGCCGCCAGCCGCAATTCCTCGGCGATCAGTTCGGGCTGGCCATGATCGAGCGCCTCCGCACGGATGATGGCCGAGACCGCTTCGCCAACCGCGATCCGCTGCCTCTCGCGGGTCAGCAAGGCCGGCTCGGGGCTCGCCATGTCCCGCAGGCGCGCACCGATCAGCTCGATCAGTTCGTCGACCCCTTCTCCGCTTCGCGCCGAGACCCCAACCTCTCCGGTCCGCTGCTCGCCCGGCAGATCGATCTTGGTCACGATCGCAAGGCTCGATGCGCCCTCCGGCAACGGTACCGGGTCCGAATCGATCGCACGCAGGTGCAGGGTGAGATCGGCATCGGCCACGCGCTGCAGGGCTCGTCTCACGCCCTCGACTTCGATCTCATCTGCGCTTTCGCGTAGCCCAGCGGTATCGACCAGCAAGACCGGTATGCCTCCGAGATCGAGTCGGACCTCGATCGCGTCGCGGGTCGTGCCGGCGATCGGCGAGACGATGGCGACGTCGCGGCGTGCCAGCGCATTCAACAGGCTCGACTTGCCGGCATTGGGCGGCCCGGCCAGCACGACGACAAAGCCCTCACGCACGCGCTCTCCGGCCCTGAAGCTGCCCAGCGCGGTTTGAAGACTTGGTAGTACCGTCCGCGCAATGCCGACCGCCTCCGCGATCAGCGGCCCCGAAACATCGCCCTCATCGGCAAAATCGATCTCCGCCTCGAGCAGCATCATCGCCTTGATCAGCGCGGCACGCCATTCGGCCGCGGCGATGCCGAGCGCGCCTTCCATCTGGCGCAGCGCCTGCCGACGCTGCCATTCCGTCTCCGAATCGATCAGGTCGGCCAGGCCTTCGACGGCGGCAAGGTCGAGCTTTCCGGCCTCGAAGGCGCGCCTTGTGAATTCGCCGGGCTCGGCAAGGCGCAGGCCGGGCAGGGCGGTCAGGGTCGACAGCAGCCGCGACAGCACGGCACGCGAGCCGTGGACCTGGAACTCAGCGACATCCTCGCCGGTGAAGCTCCCAGGCCCCGGAAAGTAGAGCGCGAGGCCCTGATCGATCACCTCGCCATCGCGGTCGCGCAGCTCTGAGAGCTTCGCCAGCCGCGGTTTCGGCACCGTTCCCAGAATCGTTTCGAGGACGAATCGGACCTGGCTGCCCGAGACCCGCACCACCGCGACGCCTGCTCTGCCGGCGGCGGAGGACAGCGCCACGATCGTCGGATAGGCTGTGCCAGTCATACCGCGCTCCTTCACCGGCCTATTGCGTCAGTTTGGCCGGCCCCGAACGGGAAGCCCGCTCATGAACCGCCTCAGGCACGCCGCCAGCCCCTATCTGCTGCAGCATCGCGACAATCCCGTCGACTGGTGGGAATGGAGCGAGGAAGCCTTTGCCGAGGCGAAGGCCAGCCGACGGCCGGTGCTGCTTTCGGTCGGCTATGCCGCCTGTCACTGGTGCCATGTCATGGCGCATGAGAGTTTCGAGGATCCCGCGACCGCCGCGGTGATGAACGAGCTCTTCGTGAACATCAAGGTCGATCGCGAGGAACGACCGGACATCGACCACGTCTACATGAACGCGCTGCACAGTCTCGGCGAGCAGGGCGGCTGGCCGCTGACCATGTTCCTCGATTCGGACGGCGCACCCTTCTGGGGCGGCACCTATTTCCCGCCGACGGCGCGCTATGGAAGGCCGAGCTTCGTCTCCGTACTCCGCCAGCTCGCCGGCATCCACCAGCAGGATCCCGAGCGGATTCGCCGCAATGCCGAGGCCATACGCCATGCATTGCAGCAGAGCGAGGGCAGGCCGGCAGGCGAAGCCATGCCGGAGCCCGATCTCGATGGCCTCGCCCGCGACATTGCCCGGCGTTTCGACCGCGACCATGGCGGGCTCGCCGGTGCGCCTAAATTCCCCAACCCCGGCCTGATCGAGTTGATCTGGCGCCATGCCGAACGCAGCGCCGACCATGATTCGCGCCAGGCGGCGGACCGGACGCTGGAGCAGATGGCCCGTGGCGGTATCCATGACCATCTCGGCGGAGGCTTTGCCCGCTATGCGGTCGACGAGCGCTGGCTCGTGCCGCATTTCGAGAAGATGCTCTACGACAACGCCCAGCTCCTGCCGCTCTACGCGCTCGAGGCGGCACGAAGCGGCGAGCCGCTCCTGCTCGAAGCGGCGGAAGGCATTGTCGGTTGGCTGGAACGCGACATGCTCCTGCCCGAAGGCGCCTTCGCCGCCAGCCTCGACGCCGATTCCGAGGGCGAGGAGGGCAAGTTCTATGTCTGGACGCCGGCCGAGCTCGCGCGGCTGCTCGAAGCCGACGACGCTGCCCTGTTCGGGCAGCACTACGATGTGACCGCCGAGGGCAATTGGGAAGGCCACGCCATTCTCAACCGGCTGGAGACGCCCGATCCTTCGCCGGACATAGCGATAGTCCTCGCCGAGCTTCGCGCAAACCTGCTGGCCGCCCGCAGCAAGCGCGTTCCGCCCGGTCGCGACGACAAGATCCTGGCCGACTGGAACGGGTTGATGATCTCCGGCCTCGTCCGCGCCGCCGGAATCCTCGGCCGCAAGGACTGGCTTGCGCGCGCCGTCGGCGCCTTTCGTTTCGTTGCCGAATCCATGGCGGATGGGGCCGGTCTCGCGCATTCTTACCGTGGCGGTCGGTTGATCGCGCCCGGCTTCGCCCTCGACCATGCCGCGATGGCCGAAGCCGCTCTGGCGCTGCATGACTCAACTGGAGATGAGCACTACTTCGCTCTCGCCAGACGTTGGAGCCTGCATCTGGATGAGTACTACCGCGAGACCGACTCAGGCCTTCTGCGCATGACTCGGGCTGACTCTGCGGAACTGCCGGTCATACCCCGGCCGACTCACGACGATGCAGTGCCGAATGCCAACGGCCTGCATGCCGGCAACCTCCTGCGGATCGCCGCTCAGACCGGCCTGTCCGAAGATCGCGAGCAGGCCGACCGGTTTCTCTCGGCCATACTCGCCGTCGCCGCACGCGCGCCGATGGCCCATGGCTCGGTCCTGAACGCCTATGATCTCGCGCGCAACGGCGTCGAGATCGTACTGGCCGGGCCGGATCGCGAGGCTTTCCGGCAGGCGGCGCTGGCACTACCGCATCTGACGACGATGCTGGTCAACTGTCCCGATCCGGAAGGCCTGCAGCCCGATCATCCCGCCCACGCCTATGCCAAGCACGCCGGCAATGGCGCCGCCTTCATCTGCCGGCATGGCCGCTGCCTCCCACCCATCACGGACCCGAATCGATTGGCCGAAGCGGTTGCGGCTGCGCCGTGAGCGTCGACGAGGACGTCGCCAAGAAAAAGGCCCCGGCTTTGCGCCGGGGCCTCTGCATTCCGTCGCGACGATGATCGCCGGTCAGGTGTTCATCGAGTCGAAGAACTCGGAGTTCTGTTTGGTCTGGCGCAGCTTGTCGATCAGGAACTCGATCGCGTCCTGCGGGCCCATCGGGTTGAGGATGCGGCGCAGCACATAGGTCTTCTGCAGATCCGAGCGCGGCGTGATGAGCTCTTCCTTGCGGGTGCCCGACTTGAGGATGTCGATCGCCGGGAAGATGCGCTTGTCCGCAACCTTGCGGTCGAGCACGATTTCCGAGTTACCGGTGCCCTTGAACTCTTCGAAGATGACTTCGTCCATGCGGCTGCCGGTGTCGATCAGCGCGGTCGCGACGATGGTCAGCGAGCCGCCTTCCTCGATGTTGCGGGCGGCGCCGAAGAAGCGCTTCGGCCGCTGCAGGGCGTTGGCGTCGACACCGCCCGTCAGCACCTTGCCGGAGGACGGCACGACCGTGTTGTAGGCACGGCCGAGGCGGGTGATCGAATCGAGCAGGATGACGACGTCGCGGCCATGCTCGACCAGGCGCTTGGCCTTCTCGATCACCATCTCCGCGACCTGGACGTGGCGGGTCGCCGGCTCGTCGAAGGTCGAGGACACCACCTCGCCCTTCACCGAGCGCTGCATGTCGGTGACTTCCTCGGGGCGCTCGTCGATCAGCAGAACGATCAGATAGCACTCGGGATGGTTGGTGGTGATCGACTGCGCGATGTTCTGCAGCAGCACGGTCTTGCCGGTACGCGGCGGCGCCACGATCAGGGCGCGCTGGCCCTTGCCGATCGGCGCGACGATGTCGATGACGCGCGGCGAGAAATCCTTCTTGGTCGGATCCTGGACCTCGAGCCGCAGACGCTCGTCGGGATAGAGCGGCGTCAGATTGTCGAAATGGATCTTGTGCCGGATCTTCTCGGGATCCTCGAAATTGATCGTGTTGACCTTGAGCAGGGCGAAATAGCGCTCGCCATCCTTGGGTCCGCGGATCGGGCCTTCGACGGTGTCGCCGGTGCGCAGGCCGAATTTCCGGATCTGCGAGGGCGAGACATAGATGTCGTCCGGGCCGGGCAGGTAGTTCGAATCGGAAGAGCGCAGGAAGCCGAAGCCGTCCTGCAGGACCTCGACGACGCCTTCGCCGAGGATTTCGGTCTCCTTCGCCGCGAGCTGCTTCAGGATCGCGAACATGAGCTCCTGCTTGCGCATCGTGCTCGCATTCTCGACCTCCATGCCTTCGGCGAAGGCAAGCAGTTCAGTCGGCGATTTGACCTTGAGTTCGTGGAGTTTGATTTCCCGCATGGGGCACCTGGGTCTGGGTGTTAACGGCCCGGGCGGGGAGCCTCGGGCGGAGGCAGAGGAGGGAATCGACGGGATGGGGCCGGTGGCCCGCATGTCGGAATGTCGTGGTCGCCTGCGGGAGCAGCCGTGGCACGAGCCGTCGACGAGAGGAAGGACGCAAACAGGAAGCGCAACTTCTGATAGCTGCTTTCCCAGCGTCGCTCAAGCGGGAAACCGCGAGCGTGGTTCAGAACGGCTTGACGATGACCAGGATGACGATCGCCGCCATGATCACGGCCGGGACCTCGTTCAGGATCCGGTAGAAGCGCGCCGACTTGTCGTTGCGGTCCTCGGCGAACGCGCGGACCCGGCCGACGAGATAGCCATGGATGCCCGACAGCACCAGAGCGAGCAGGATCTTGCCGTGCAGCCAGCCGCCTTTGAAGGCGAAGCCGCTCCAGGCGAGGTAGAGGCCGAGAATCCAGGCCAGGGTCATCGACGGGTTGATGATGCCCTTCAGCAGCCGCCGTTCCATGATCTTGAACGTCTCGGACTGGATCGAGCCGATCTGCGCCTCGGCATGGTAGACCATCAGGCGGGGCAGATAGAGCATGCCCGCCATCCAGGCGATGATCGCCATCACATGGAAGGCCTTGATCCACTCATAGCTCACGGCGGCTAATCCTTACGAACGAACCAGCTTCACCAGCTGCTCGACATGAGCGACCGGGGTCTGCGGCTGGATGCCATGACCGAGATTGAAGATAAAGGCCCGCTCCGACATCGCCTCGCGGATCGCCGCAACATCATGTCGCAGCGCCTCGCCGCCGGCGATCAGCGCCAGCGGGTCGAGATTGCCCTGCAGCGTCACCTCCGGATTGAGCGTCGGCGCCGCCCAGCGCGGATCGACGCCCCAGTCGAGACCGATGCCGTCGGCGCCGCTGCATTGCGCCAGCCCTTCCAGCCGCGGGCCGGCACCGCGTGCGAACAGGATCACCTTGGCCTGCGGATGCTTCGCCTTCACGCCGGCGACGATTCGGCGCAGCGGCGCGAAGGAGAGCTTCTCGATCAGGCTCGGCGGCAGGGCGCTGGCAAAGCTCTCGAAGACCTGCACGACCTGTGCGCCGGCATCGATCTGGCGGTTGAGATAAATGATCGAGGCCTCGACCAGTCGCTCGATCAGCCGATCGAGGAAGACCGGGTCGCTATAGGCCACGAGCCTGGCCGGCGCCTGGTCGGGGGTTCCCTTGCCGGCGAGCATATAGCTCGCCACCGTCCAGGGAGCGCCGCAGAAGCCGATCAGCGCCGTCTCGGCGGGCAGAGCCTCCCGGACGCGCTCGACGGTCTCGAACACCGGCGCGAGCCGTTCCAGATTGAGCTCCTCGTCAAGCCTTGCAAGGTCGCCGGCATCGGCGAGGGCTTCCAGCTTCGGACCCTCGCCCTCCGCGAACCAGACCTTCTGGCCGAGCGCATGCGGCACGACGAGAATGTCCGAGAACAGGATCGCAGCGTCGAAGCCGAACCGCCGGATCGGCTGCAAGGTCACTTCGGTGGCGAAGGCCGGATTGTAGCAGAGGTCGAGGAAGCCGCCGGCCTTTGCCCTGACCTCGCGATACTCCGGCAGATAGCGTCCGGCCTGGCGCATCAGCCAGAGCGGAGGAATCGCCGTCTTTTCGCCAGAGAGTGCGCGCAGGAAAAGGGAGGTGGTCATCGTGCTCGCTTACCCTCGGCGGCGGTCCACTGACCGGCCTTAAGAGAATCTTTAAATTTAGAGAGTCTTTTGTTTTGACTCTTGGGACCCCGGACATAGCCCGGCACAATCCCATCCACAACCGATCCACAGCCTGTCCGGGCTCGGGTTCGGAGGTGCGAAGCTGTCCGGCCATCCGTTAAGAGCTTCTTAACGAATTGGAATCGGCGCTGGCGTGCGCTGCGATGCCACGCCTGGAAATGATTCACGTGAAACATCCGCCTCCTGTCCACACAGGCACGCCTGTTGAGCGATCAAGGGGGTTATCCCGGGCTCGTCCGGAGGCTCTGCGAAGAGCCTGACTTGTCCCCAGCCTTCCCCAGGGCTGATTCGCCGGTCTTCGCCGTCTGCGGGCGATTCCAATTGCCGGCTTCGCGCGCTAGACCAGAAACCTCAGGGGGCCTGACGAGGCTGGGAGCAGTCGTGCCACGCAATTATTTTCACCTGCACCTGGTCTCCGACGCGACCGGCGAAACCCTGATCGCGGTGAGTCGGGCCGCCGCGGCGCAATACGAGGCTGTATCGGCGATCGAGCACGTCTATCCGCTTGTCCGCTCCGAGAACCAGCTTTCGCGCGTGCTCGCCGAGATCGAGTCGTCGCCCGGCGTCGTGCTCTATACCCTGGTCGAACCGGAATGGGCCGAACGGCTCGAAAGCTTCTGCCGGGAGATCGGCTGCCCCTGTCTATCGGTGCTGCAGCCCGTGCTCTCGTTGTTCCAGTCCTATCTCGGCCAGGCCTCTGCGACCCGTCCCGGCGCGCAGCACGTCCTCAACGCCGAATATTTCCGCCGCATCGATGCGATGAACTACACGCTGATGCATGATGACGGGCAGCTCGGCGGCGATCTCGAAAGCGCCGATGTCATCCTGGTCGGCATCAGTCGGACCTCGAAGACGCCGACCAGCATCTATCTCGCCAATCGCGGCATCAAGACCGCCAATGTCCCGCTGGTGCCGCATGTGCCGCTGCCGCCGGAGCTGGAGCGTCTCAAGAAGCCGTTGATCGTCGGCCTCGTCGCCAGCGCCGAGCGCATCATCCAGATCCGCCAGAACCGTCTGCTCTCGATGCGGGCGGACGACGAGACGCCCTATGTCGATCCCGATGCAGTCGCCGACGAGATCGCCCAGTCGCGCAAGCTCTGCGCCCGGAGGGGCTGGCCGGTGATCGACGTCACCCGTCGTTCGATCGAGGAAACCGCGGCGGCGATTCTCGACCTGCTGCGCGACCATCGCTTGAAGTTCATCGCGACGTGAGCGCTTCCGGCTCCTTCTGGCGTGGCGACGCGGCCCTGGTCCTGGCGTCCGGCAGCGCGACCCGGCGCAGCATGCTGGAGAATGCCGGCCTGCCGATCGAGGCCATCCGGCCCGAAATCGACGAGCGTGCCGTCGAGGCGGACTTCGTCGCCGGGGGAGGCGAAGCGTCCGGTGTCGCCGCGACGCTCGCCGCCGCCAAGGCTCTTGTTGTCTCGCAGGACATGCCGGGTCGTTGGGTGCTCGGCGCCGACCAGACCCTGACCTGCGAAGGCATCGCCTTCCATAAGCCGGTCGACGAGAATGCCGCTCTGCTGCAGATCGCCGCGCTGTCCGGCAAGCGCCATGAGCTCACCTCCGCCTTCGCATTGGCTCGCGGCGGTGTCGTCGTCCGCAACGCAAGCCGGCAGGTCGGCATGCTCATGCGCGAGCTCGATGCTGGCTTCATCGAGCGCTATGTCGCCGAGGCCGGCCCGGCTGCGACCGCGAGCGTCGGCGGCTATCAGATCGAAGGCCTCGGTGCGCAATTGTTCAGGGGCATCGACGGCGACCATTTCACCATTCTCGGCCTGCCCCTGCTCGACTTGCTCGCGGCTTTGCGCGAACTCGAGCTTCTTGCCTGAACCAACGGCTCCGAACCATGACACGCTGCTTCATCATCGGCCATCCCGTCGCCCATTCGCGCTCGCCCATGATCCATGGCCATTGGCTCGCCGAGCATGGCCTGGGCGGCAGCTATGAGCGCGTCGACGTTCCGCCGGGCGAGGTCGCTGCCTTCCTCGACCGCATCCGTTCGGGAGAATTCGCCGGCGGCAATGTCACCGTGCCGAACAAGGAGGCGGTGCTGCCGCTGCTCGACCATGTCAGCGAAACCGCGCGGCGCATGGGCGCCGTCAATACGATCTGGATGGAGGACGGCAGGCTCCATGGCGACAATACCGACGCCTTCGGCTTCCTCGCCCATCTCGATGATCGCGCGCCCGGCTGGGACGGTCGCGTCGAGACAGCGCTGATCCTCGGCGCCGGCGGTGCGGCCCGCGCCGTCGTCCATGGCCTCGCCGAGCGCGGCGTCGGCCGCATCATCCTGGTCAATCGCAGCCCGGCGCGGGCGCAGGAGCTCGCCGCCGAGTTTGGCGCGAACGTCGAGGCGCGCGGCTGGGGTGAGGCTGACGGGCTGGTCGCGGTGAGCGATCTCATCGTCAACACCACCTCGCTCGGCATGCAGGGCCAGCCGCCGCTCGAACTTGATCTAGCCGGCCTGAGGCCGGGAACGATCGTCGATGACATTGTCTACGTGCCGCTGGAGACCGCCTTGCTCGCCGGGGCGCGGGCGCGCGGCGGCCTGCCTGTCGACGGGCTCGGCATGCTATTGCATCAGGCGATCCCCGGCTTCGAGCGCTGGTTCGGCGTGCGCCCGCAGGTGACGCCGGCACTGCGGGCCCGGCTCGAAGCCGACATCCCGGCGGCCTAGCGGAGGCGGAGCATGACCTTCCTGCTCGGACTGACCGGCTCGATCGGCATGGGTAAGTCGACGACCTCGGAGATGTTCCGTGCCGAGGGGGTGCCGGTCTACGACGCCGATCAGGCCGTACACCGACTCTATTCCGGTGCCGCCGCTTCCGAGATCGAGGCAGCCTTTCCCGGGGTCGTCGTCGATGGCGTGGTCGACCGGACGAAGCTCTCCGCCGCGGTGCTTGGCCGCCCCGAAGCGCTTGCCAAGCTCGAGGCGATCATTCATCCGCTGGTCCGGGGCGAGGAAGAGGCCTTCCTGGCGCAGTGCCGCAAGGATGGGGCGGACGTTGCCGTCCTCGACATACCCTTGCTGTTCGAGACCGGCGGCGAAGGCCGCTGCGACGCCGTCGTCGTCGTCACCGCTCCGGCTGAGGTCCAGCGCGCCCGGGTGCTCGCCCGACCCGGCATCACCGAGGACAAGTTCGAGGCGATCCTGGCCCGGCAGATGCCTGATACCGAGAAGCGACGGCGCGCCCACTTCCTTGTGGACACCTCGCGCGGCCTTCTGGCGGCGCGGCGGCAGGTCCATTCTATCCTCGTGGCGTTGGCCGGCCGTCCCGGCCGCGGCGAGCAGAGAGGCTGAACGTGCGCGAGATCGTTCTCGATACCGAGACCACCGGCGTCGAACCGCTGAAGGGCGACCGCATCGTCGAGATCGGCTGCGTCGAGCTGGTCAATCACTGCCCGACCGGCCGCAACTATCACATCTACATCAATCCGGAACGGGACATGCCGGAAGGCGCCTTCAGGGTGCACGGGCTATCCGAGGCCTTCCTCTCCGACAAGCCGGTCTTCGCCGCCATCGCCGGCGAGTTCGCCGCCTTCATCGCGGACGCCAAGCTGGTTATTCACAACGCCGCCTTCGACGTCGGCTTCATCAACATGGAGTTCGGCCGGCTCGGCCTGCCGCCGATCGTTCCGGCGCTGGTGGTTGACACGCTCGCCATGGCGCGGCGCAAGCATCCCGGCGCCAGCAACAGCCTCGATGCGCTCTGCTCGCGCTATGGCATCGACAACAGCCGCCGCACCAAGCACGGCGCGCTGCTCGACTCCGAGATCCTCGCCGAGGTCTATATCGAGCTGATCGGCGGCAAGCAGACCAGCCTCGGCCTCGGCTCGGAACTGGCCGGAAGGCCGGGCGCCGGCCTTGCTGCCGTCATCGAGCGGCCGGTCCGGCTGCGCCCGTTGGCGCCGCGGCTCTCGGACGAGGAGCGCGCGGCGCACGAGGCCTTTGTCGGGAAGTTCAAGGCCGCGCCGCTCTGGCGCGGCTATCTCGGCCTGGCCGAGGAAGGCTGAGGCCAGGCCTCAGCTTCCCTTGCGCCGGTCGGCCCGGCGCGAGAGCATGTTGAGGCCTTCGATCAGGGCCGAGAAGGCCATGGCGGCGTAGATGTAGCCCTTGGGCACATGGGCGCCGAAGCCTTCGCCGATCAGTGTGCCGCCGATCATCAGGAGGAAGCCCAGCGCCAGCATCACGATGGTCGGGTTCTTGTCGATGAAGCGCGCCAGCGGGTCGGCGGCAAGCAGCATGACCAGCACCGCGACGACGACCGCAATCACCATCACCGGGATGTGATCGGTCATGCCGACGGCGGTGATGATGCTGTCGATCGAGAAGACGAGGTCGAGCAGCAGGATCTGGAAGATCACGCCGCCGAAGGTCACGGCGGCCGCCGAGCCACCCTCGAACATGTCGGGTCCGTGATTGGGGTCGACCTTGTGATGGATCTCCTTGGTCGCCTTCCAGACCAGGAACAGGCCGCCGGCGATCAGGATGATGTCGCGCCAGGAGAAGGCCTTGCCGAACACCGAGAACACCGGCGTCGTGAGCTGGACAATGATGGCGACGGTCGAGAGAAGGGCGAGGCGCAGGATCAGCGCCAGGCCGATGCCGATCTTGCGGCCGCGCGAGCGCTGATGTTCCGGGAGCTTGTTGGTCAGGATCGAGATGAAGATCAGGTTGTCGATGCCGAGCACGACCTCCATTGCGATCAGCGCCCCGAGAGCCGCCCAGACAGTGGGGTCGGCGGCAAGTATCATCAGGGCGTCCATCGAAACTCCAGCAGGATTTTGAACCGGACCTTCCGGGATGGAAGGCGCTTCGGTCATGCCCAGATGGGCGGCCCGCGCGCTGATGCAAGGCATGGTCTGCGTACCAGGCACAAAAAAAAGAGCCCCGAAGGGCTCTTTTCGTAGCGGTTTCTCTGTGCTTGTCGCTCAGGAGGCCGGCGTTCCGGCCGGCGGCTGCTGGTTCTGCAGCTCTTCGAGGCGCTGGCGATAGAGCGCGGCGAAATCGATCGGATCGATATAGAGCGGCGGGAAGCCACCATTGCGCACCGCATCGGCGACGATCTGGCGCGCGAAGGGGAAGAGCAGGCGCGGGCAATCGATCATCACCACTGCATGCAGCTGCTCCTGCGGCACGCCGAGGATGCGGAACACGCCGGCATAGCTCAGCTCGAAGGCGAACAGGGTGTCGTTGCCGACGGTCGCCTTGCCTTCCAGCGTCAGGACGGCCTCGAACTCGGTGTCGCCCAGCGCGTTCGCGGTGACGTTGACCTGCAGGCCGATCTGCGGACCCTGCTGCTGCTGGCCGGAGAGCGAGCGCGGCGCGTTCGGGTTCTCGAAGGAGAAGTCCTTGATGTACTGGACAAGCGTGTTGAGGCTCGGCCCCTGCTGGTTGGCGTCGCCCGCGCCATTGCCGTTTTCGTTGGCCATCGGTCCCATCGTCTTCTAGGCGGCCCTGACGGAAAACTCCGCATAATTGCGGAAACTGTCCGCCGTGCCGCGAGCGCCGGACCCGCGTCGGCTATCATGGCGGCCGTGCTGGCACAAGCTAAGGCTCTCTGAGAACGCTTGTCGCGGCCGGGGGGTGGATGTTACGAGCCTCAGTCACCATATCCCGCCGGGAGATGGGCCGTGGTCACGGGCCCGCTTGCGATCGTATTTTTAAGGTTTGGATCAGCCGTCGATGCAAAACTTCGATATGACGACACTGGTCTTCCTGGCCCTGGCGGTCTTCGTCGCCTGGAAGCTGCGTTCCGTGCTCGGCCAGAAGACCGGGCATGAAAAGCCGCCGGCCGATCCGTTCCAGCGCCGCGAGACCTCGGTGCGGCCCGACCAGGCGTCTCCGGCCGATGCGCGTCGCGACAATGTCATCCGTCTGCCCGGTGCCGCCAACGATCCGACCGCTGCCGAAGTCCCCGACGCCGACCGCTGGAAGGACATCGCCCCGGCCGGTTCGCCGATCATCGCCGGCATCGAGGAAATCGCCCGCCAGGAGCCCGGCTTCGACCCGCGCGGCTTCCTCGGCGGTGCCAAGGCCGCCTATGAGACCATCGTCACCGCTTTCGCCCGCGGCGATCGCAAGATGCTGAAGGGCCTGCTCGCCAAGGAAGTCTACGAGGGCTTCGAGCAGGCGATCAGCGAGCGCGAGAAGCGTGGCGAGAAGGCCGAGTCGAACTTCGTCTCGATCGACAAGGCAGAGATCACCGCTGTCGACGTCAAGGGCAAGACCGCCCAGGTCACCATCGCCTTCGTCTCGCAGCTGATCAGCGTCGTGCGCGATGCGCAGGGCAATGTCGTCGACGGCAGCGCCGACAGCGTCTCCGAGGTCAACGACGTCTGGACCTTCTCGCGTCAGCTCGGCAGCCGCGATCCGAACTGGCTGCTGGTCGCGACCGAATCGGCCGCGTGATCCGTGCCGCCGGTCTCGTTCTGGGCCTCTGGGTCGCAGGCGTATCGGCAGTGACGGCCAGCGCCCCACCCGTCCCCGCCGGGGCTCGCATCGAGCTCGTTGCGGCCGGCGAGATCGCCGGCTGGACGCAGGACGACCATCGCGTCGTGCTGCGGCTCTTCGCGCAGGGTTGCGAGACCGACCCGCCGCTGCGCCAGGGCATCAAGCCGCCGCCCGGCCTGCCCGCGCTCTGCACCGAGGCCGCCGCGCTGTTGAAGGCCGGCGAGCCGGACCCCGTCGCCGCCCGCAGATTCTTCGAGGACCGCTTCTCGTTCTGGCGGGTCCGCCCGGCCGAGACCGGCCGCGGCTTCATGACCGGCTATTTCGAGCCGGAGTTCGAGGGCTCGCTGGCGCCAAGCGCCGCCTTCCCGACGCCGCTCTATGGCCGCCCCGCGGACCTCGTCACCAAGATGCCGGGCGACGACTGGCCCGGTTTCGATCCGGCCCTGTCCTCGGCCCGGCGCGGCAAGCGCGGCCTCGAGGTCTTTCCCGATCGCGCCGCGATCGAGGATGGCGCGCTCGACGGCCAGGGCCTCGAGATCCTTTGGATGCGCGATCCGGTCGACCGTTTCGTGCTGCAGGTCCAGGGCTCAGGCCGGATTCGTCTGCCGGATGGCAGGGTCACACGGCTGGTCTATGCCGGCCGCAATGGCCATCCCTACACCTCGCTCGGCCGCGAGCTCAGCCGTCGCGAGAACATCCCGCCGGCAGAGATGACCATGGACCGGCTGATCGCACGGCTGAAAGCCGATGCCGGTTTCGCCCGCGAGCTGATCCGGCTCAACCGTTCCTTCGTCTTCTTCGCCCGCCGTGACGATCTTCCGCCTGAATCCGGGCCGATCGGCGCCGCCGGCCTGCCCCTGACGCCGCTGCGCAGCATCGCCGTCGACCGCACGGTCTGGCCCTACGGCACGCCAGCCTGGATCGCCGGCGAGGTCCCGGACGGGACGGGTGGTTCGGAGGCGCTGCCTCGCCTCGTGCTGGCGCAGGATACCGGCTCGGCGATCCTCGGTCCGGCGCGGATCGACCTCTTCGTCGGCTCCGGCCCGCAAGCCGGCCATCGCGCCGGCCTGATCCGCCATCCCTTCGACCTGATCGTGCTCTGGCCGCGTGGGCGGGGGCGCTGAGGCGATGCCGCGCCGCCGTGGCAAATTGCTCTCCGAAGCCGAGATCGCACTGTGGCGCCAGGTCGCGCGCACGGTGACGCCGCTCGCCGGTCGCAAGCCGGTCGAGGCTGAGCCCGAGCCCGAGATCGCCGTGCTCCAGCCCGAACCGCCGCGGCAGGCGTCGGCCATCGCCGCACCGAAGGCGATCGTGGCGAAGCCGGCTCCGCCGCCG
>NZ_JAWDID010000062.1:0-31079 GCF_032464875.1 Allobosea rubneri | reverse complement strand
CTGCTCTGCCGGTGCTTTCTCCGGCCCGGATTTCTGTCTCATCTGCGCTCCAAAATGGCTGCGATGATCCAGAAATCCTCCCTTCCCGAAAACCCCTGAACTGTCTCAAGGGCGCTGACGGCAGACAGTTTCACGCATGATTGCTGAATCCTGCTCATAGCCTCCTGCGCATTATAGCTACTAATGGAAGAAAAACAGGGACCGTAAGATCTCCCCACACAACGGGAGCACCGCCATGTCCGATCACCATCCATCTCTCGCGCGCCGCGATCTTCTCGCCCTAGCCGGCGGGACGGCGTCGCTCGTCATCGCAGGCGTGCAGCCGACTTTGGCGCAGACCAACTCGAATTCGACGTCAGGAAGCAGCATGCAGCCCACCCAGGCCTGGGATAAGACCTTCGCAAGAAGCGACAAGGTCGACCACAGCAAGGTCACCTTCAAGAACCGCTACGGCATCACGCTGGCGGCCGACCTCTATCTCCCGAAGGATCGTGGCAGCCGACCATTGCCGGCGCTGGCGGTAAGCGGCCCGTTTGGCGCCGTGAAGGAGCAGTCGTCGGGCCTTTACGCGCAGACGATGGCCGAGCGCGGATTCGTCACGCTCGCCTTCGACCCCTCCTACACCGGCGAAAGCGGCGGCGAACCGCGTAACGTCGCCTCGGCCGATATCAATTCGGAAGACTTCAGCGCCGCGGTTGATTTCCTTGGACTGCAGCCGAACGTCGCCCGCGCGCGCATCGGCGCCATCGGCATCTGCGGCTTCAGCGGCATGGCCCTGACGGCGGCCACCAGTGACTCCCGTATCAAGGCCGTCGCGACCGCCTCTATGTACGACATGTCGCGCAGCATGAGCCGTAGCTACAAGGACAGCTACACGATGGAGCAGCGCCGCGAGGTCATCGACTACCTCAGCCAGCAGCGCTGGAAGGATGCCGACGCCAAGGCCTTCGCGCTCGGCTATCACGAAGTGCCGTTTGACCAGAGCGGCAACATCGTGACCGGGCAACGCGTGCTTCCCGAAAAGCTGCCGCCCGATCCGGATCCGGTGCTGGCCGTGTTCTTCGACTACTACCGCACGCCGCGGGGCTTCCACCCGCGCAGCATCAACTCGGCGACGGCCTGGACGGCCACTACGCCGATGTCGTTCTTCAACTTCCCGATG
The DNA here is from genome assembly GCF_032464875.1 of Allobosea rubneri. NCBI lineage: Bacteria > Pseudomonadati > Pseudomonadota > Alphaproteobacteria > Hyphomicrobiales > Alloboseaceae > Allobosea > Allobosea rubneri. The sequence continues at coordinate 29,917 of NZ_JAWDID010000062.1, read as the reverse complement.
TACGCCAACATCGAGATGATCTCGCCACGCCCGATCCTGCTGATCGCCGGGGCGAACGCCCATTCGCGCTATTATTCCGAGGATGTCTACCAGGCAGCGTCCGACCCGCGCGAGCTGCTGATCGTGCCGGATGCCCACCATGTCGATCTTTATGACAGGGCCGACAAGATCCCCCTCGCCAGGCTGACCGAGTTCTTCGAACGCAATCTGTGATGTCGAGAGGGCGGCCGAGCGATATCCGCGCCGTCGCCCTCTGACCCTCGGACAAAGCCGGCCTTTCAGACGATCGATCGCACCACCACGCGATCGCCAGCGTCGCGGACAGTGCCTTGCCGCAGCACGCAAGGCAGGAATTCCATGCACGCGCCAATTGCCAAAATAGCGTCTGACGAAAGCCGCGCTCCCGCCTGGGGAGGGGTGTTCGCGCTCGCCCTCGGCGCATTCGCCCTGGTCGCATCCGAGTTCATGCCGGTCAGCCTGCTGACTCCGATCGCATCGGAGTTGCGGGTCACAGAGGGGCAAGCTGGTCAGGCGATCGCCGTCTCGGGCGCCTTCGCCATCCCTGCCAGCCTCTTCATTTCCACGCTCGCCGGCGATCTCAACCGAAAGCTGCTTCTGATCGCGCTGACGGCCGTGATGGTAATTTCGGGAGTGATCGTATCGATCGCTCCCAACTACGAAATCTTCATGGTGGGGCGGGCTCTCATAGGCGTCGTGATCGGCGGATTCTGGTCGCTGTCCGCAGCCATGGCGATGCGGTTGGTCCCCGAGGATCAGGTTCCAAAAGCGCTGGCGATTCTGAACGGCGGCAATGCGCTGGCTATGGTCATCGCAGCGCCGCTCGGCAGCTTCCTCGGCAGTATCGTGGGATGGCGCGGCGCGTTCTTCTTCATAGTACCCGTTGGGCTCATCGTTCTCGTCTGGCAGGTAATCAGCCTGCCATCGATGACGATCGAAGCCCGCACGAGCGCGATGGCAGCCTTCAGGATTCTGAAGAAGCCGTTCATCGCTATTGGAATGGCCGCCGTCAGCCTGTTTTTCCTGGCGCAGTTCGTGCTGTTCACCTATCTTCGGCCGTTCCTGGAGACAGCGAAGCATGTCGATGCTGCAACGCTGTCGCTTCTGCTGCTGCTGATGGGGGTGTCGGGCGCGATCGGCTCGCTCTTGATCGGCCGGTTCATCGATCGAGGCCAGTACCCGACCCTTATCGTCATTCCGGTCGTCATGGCGCTGATTGCTACCGCCTTGATCCTGGTCGGCGGCGGGCTTGCCGTGACAGCGATCCTGCTGGCGCTTTGGGGGGTACTGGCGACGTCCGCGCCTGCCGCATGGTGGACCTGGGTCGCGAAAGCCCTGCCGGACGACGCCGAGGCTGGCGGCGGGCTGATGGTCGCGGTCGTACAATTCGCGATCACCGGCGGCGCAGTTGCCGGCGGTATCCTCTATGACTCAAGTGGACACATCACCACCTTCAGTGCGAGCGCGGTCATTCTGCTCGGCGCGGCCGCGCTTGCAACCGCCACCATGTGGACGGTCAGAAAAGGCTGAGTTTGCACAGCGCCAAACGTCCGGTTTTCGGCAGTGGCTCAAGGTCGGTTTCTGGCGCAGGCTTAACGTCTTTGAGACCACCAAAGTCCCGCCCCAATCGCGACATTGAGTAAAGCGAGAAGGAGCAGGGCGGCGAATGTCCAGGTCGAGTCAGCTTGATCGAGCAACAGCGCTCCCGCCGTTGGCGCAACCGCTTGTGCGATCAAGCTTGGTCGAGCGAGCCTTCCAATCAGCGGCGCGTAGCGTTGCGGCCCGAATAGGGCCAGCGGCAGCGTGCCCTTAGCGATCGAGAAGACGCCGTTTCCGGCCCCATAAAGCACGATCGCCACCCCCACCGGGCCGAGACTAAGCGCCAGCAGTGCCAGACCGGTCGCCATCAGCCCGAGAGCTGCGCTCACGGTCCAGAGCGGGTGATGCCGCCCTCCGCCTGCCATCTCGATCACGCGCCCTCCTACCTGCGCAGGACCGACGAGAGCGCCCAATGCGACCGCGGCAGCAAGACCAATCCCCTGAGCCTGGAGAAGCGTCAGCAGGTGAACGCCGACGATGGCCCCGATCGCGCCACCGATCATGACGATCCCCGAGAGCAGCAGGAAGGCGCGACGCTCCGGTGGAAGCAGGCTGGACGGTGCTGCGGGCGCTCCCGCCGTCGGCCGCGGCAGCTCAGGTGGAACTCGCGGCAGGATCGTCAACACGAACGGCAGCGAGATCAGAAGCTGTATCGCCGCATAGACGAAACAGGTTCCTCGCCAGCCCAACTGCTCAACGAGGTAGGCCGACAACGGCCAGCAGACCGTGCTGGCGAAGCCGCCCCATAGCGTCAGCACGGTGATAGCGGACCGAGCGGTGCCGCCATAAAGGCGCCCAAGCGTCGAGAACGCCGCGTCATAGAGGCCAGCGGCCATTCCGGCGCCCAATACGACCCAGCCGAGGATGAAGACGGAAAGGTTCGGTGCCAGTCCGAGAATGAGTTGCCCAGCGGCGATGAGGATCGTGCCTGCGGCCAAGACCGGGCGTCCTCCGGTCTCACCGATCAGGTGACCGACATAGGGCGCGCCGGCTCCGGCAGTGAGCAGTCCGACCGAGAGCGCGCCAACGATCCAGGACAACGGCCAGCCGGTGTCGGCGGCGATCGGCGCCGCCAGAACGGCGGGAAGATAGTAGGTAGACCCCCAGGCGAGGATCTGAACCACGCCCAGGGCCGAGATGACCGTCAGTCGGCTTCGGTCGATCACGCAACCTTGCCGCAGCAAGTGGAGGTCCTCGCGGGCTCCGGGAGCTTGGCTGGGCCGCAACCGCAGGCATCCTGTCCGTCGGGCTTCGCACGAGCGCCGTCGTTACAGCAGGCGGTCACCGGCTCTGGTGCGGGGCCGCCGCAGCAGCCCGCTGGGGCCGTCGTGCAGACACCGGTCTCCGGCAGGACCAGCTTGACGTCATCCGCGGCCGCCATGTCGCCCGCGATTGCGGCAACCACCGATCGAACCTGTTCGAAGCCGGTCAACATCAGGAAGGTTGGTGCGCGCCCATAGCTCTTGATCCCGACCGTGTAGAAGCCCGGCTCGTGATGTGAGAGTTCGCGATGTCCATGAGGGGGCACCGACCCGCAGGAATGCAGGTTGGGATCGATCATCGGCCCCAGCATCCGGGTGCTTTCCAGCCATGGATCGAGATCGACCCGCAGCTCTCGGGTCAGCGTCTGATCCGGGCGCTGCCCGGTACAGGCCACGATCCGATCGACGGCGCCGATCATGCGTCCGCCATCGCTCGTTTCGCCATTGATGAGCAGGCGACCGCTTTCCTCCCGGATCCCCGCCAGGGCAAAGCCACGGATGAGGTCGATCCGGTCGCTGTCGACCAGGTGCCGCAGCCGTTGTCCAAGGTCACCCCGACCGGCAAGCTGATCGTTCGCACCCCCGCCATAGACGCGGGAGAGGTCGCGGCCGCGCGTGACCCAGATTGCTTTCGTCGCCCCGTCCTGCGACGCCAATTTGTCGAGGTCGAGCAGGACGTTCGCGGCTGAATGCCCGGCACCGAGCACGAGCGTCGTGCGGCCGCCATAGTTTGCTCGGTCGCGCCCGAGAACATCAGGAATGCCGTAGGTAATCCTGTCCGCGAACGCCTCCTCCCCATCGACGGGCATTCCCCCCGCCCCGGCCGGGTTCGGCGTCGTCCAAGTTCCGGAAGCGTCGATAACCGCGCGAGCGAAAACGCGCCGCGTGCCGCCGTCCCGGTCGCGGATCATAAGCTGGAACGGGTGCAGTTCCCGGTCCCGGCTGACTACCTTGTCGATGCCGCGGCGGCCGATCGCAACTACGCGAGCGTCGTATTCGATGACCAGCGAGAGTTCGGCCGTCTCCGCCAGGGGAGCGAGGTATCGATCGATCAGCTCGTGTCCAGTCGGATAGCCTTGCCTATCCGGCTCCGCCCACCCGGCGGCTTCGAGCAGCTTGCGGCTCGCCGGGTCGACGTTGAACTCCCATGGCGAGAACAGGCGCACATGGCCCCAGTCGCGGATGTTAGCGCCGACGGCCTCTCCGGCCTCGTAGACCTTCACGGCCATGCCGCGTGCGACCAGATTGGCAGCAGCAGCAAGCCCAACCGGCCCCGCACCGATCACGACGACGGGAAGCTCCTTCATCGCGCAATCCTCCGCTCCTGCTGGAAACATGGAATTAAGTGGCAACTGAAAGCCGCTCAGGCGGCCTTCCCAGAGGAAGAACAGCCTTCCTCGATGCAGCATTCTTCGGACAAGAAGCCGAGCAGCGCGTCCATCGCCGGATAGACCGCGCGGCAGATCAGCGTCGTCGCCTGCCGCTCCTGCGACACGAGGCCGTTGCGGATGAGGCGCTGAAGGTGATGGGAGAGCGTCGAGGCCGGAATGCCCAGACGCTCCTGGACCTGTGCGACCGGCAGGCCGTTACGCCCCGCCCGAACGAGAACTCGATAGAGCTGAAGGCGCGTCTGATTGCCGAGCGCCTCCAGTTGCGATGCTGCTGCTTCGATATCCATCGAAATATACCTTCCACGTTCGCCGGGGTCGTTCAACAGAAATTTCGACGACCATGGAATTATTCGGCAGCCTGGACCTTCCGTACGCCGTCGCCGCGCTCGTACCAGCCCTTCGACCGGTTCACGATCCAGACGACGGTGAGCATCACGGGAACTTCGATCAAGACGCCGACGACGGTTGCGAGCGCCGCCCCGGAATGGAAACCGAACAGGCTGATCGCAGCGGCCACGGCGAGCTCGAAGAAGTTCGAGGCGCCGATCAGCGCCGACGGGCCCGCGACGCAATGCTGCTCGCCCGCCACGCGGTTCAGGACGTAGGCCAACCCGGCGTTGAGATAGACCTGAATCAGGATCGGCACCGCCAGCAGCGCGATCACGATCGGCTGCGCGAGGATCTGCTCGCCCTGAAACCCGAACAGCAATACGAGGGTGGCGAGCAGGGCCACGAGAGAAGTCGGCCCGAGCCTTGCGTGAAGACGGTCGAGGGCAGCCTGACCTCCCCTCGCCAGCACCCGGCCGCGCAGGACCTGAGCGACGATCACGGGAACCACGATGTAGAGCACGACCGAGAGGACCAGCGTTCCCCAGGGCACGGTAATCGCCGACAGGCCGAGCAGCAGCCCCACGATCGGCGCGAAGGCGATGACCATGATCGCGTCGTTCAGCGCGACCTGACTCAGCGTGAAATGCGGCTCGCCCCTCGTCAGGTTCGACCAGACGAAGACCATCGCGGTGCAGGGCGCCGCCGCGAGGATGATCAGGCCCGCGATGTAGCTCTCGATCTGGTCGGCGGGCAGCCACGGCCGGAACAGCCAGGCGATGAAGATCCAGCCGAGCGCCGCCATCGAGAACGGCTTCACCGCCCAGTTGATGAAAAGGGTGACGCCGATCCCGCGCCAGTGCCTGCCGACCTGCCCGAGCGCGGCGAAATCGATCTTCAGCAACATCGGGATGACCATCAGCCAGATCAGCACCGCGACCGGCAGGTTGACCTTCGCGATCTCGGCGCTGCCCACGGCCTGGAAGACGCCCGGCATGACATGGCCGAGCGCGACGCCGACGACGATGCACAGCGCGACCCAGACGGTGAGGTAGCGTTCGAAGGTGGACATGCAGACCTCAGGCCAAAGCGACGGGGCGGCCGGCTGCGTCGACCACGAGCTCGCCGTCCTCCCTGCGGAACTCGCCACGCTGCGGCGGCAGGAGCGGCAGAACGGCTTCGGATGGACGAGAGAGCTTCACGCCCTTTGGCGAAACGACGAGCGGGCGGTTGATCAGGATCGGGTGCGCGTCGATCGCATCGAACAAGGCCTCGTCCGACAGGCTGGCGTCGCCGAGCCCGAGTTCGGCAAACGGGGTGCCCTTCTCGCGCAGGATCTCCCGGACGCTCATGCCGGCGCGATCGAGGAGCTGCTTCAGCAACGCGCGGCTCGGCGGCGTCTTGAGGTACTCAATGACGTGCGGCTCGATGCCGGCGTTGCGGATCAAGCCGAGTGTGTTCCTGGAGGTTCCGCATGCGGGGTTGTGATAGATGATGACGTCTATCGGCTCAGACATCGGCGTTGGCCTTCGATTGGCAGCAAGGGGTAAGTTCGGCGATCAGCGGCGCGCAGATCTCGGGGCGGCCGCCACAGCAATCCTTCAGCAGGAAGGCCAGGACCGACCGCAGGGTGTCGAGATCCGCCCGGTAGACGATCGAGCGGCTGAAGCGCTCGGAGCGGATGAGGCCCGCCCGGCTTAGGATGCCGAGATGCGATGACATCGTGTTGTGCGGAACCTCGAGGCGCCGCGCGATCTCGCCCGCCGCCAGCCCCTCGGGTTCGGCGCTCACGAGAATGCGGAACACGTCGAGCCGGGTGCCTTGCGCCAGCGCCGCTAAGGTGAGGATGACTTGCTCGTTTTCCATGTGTCGAGACTTATCGACATATGTTTGACTGCGCAAGTCTTCCCAGGCGTGTTGGTGCTAAACGCCTGCTTTCTGGGGGTGCCCAATGTTCGGAAATGGCGCTAGTGAACCCAAGCCCGGATTGCATCTGAACAGGCCAGCGCGCGAATGTTGGCCTTGGCCACCAGCTTCAGAATCGCATTTCTACCCGGCCCTTGAGGGCGTGATCGCGGGAGCGTTCACCGATCGCTGCCGAGTAGGTGAAGCCGAGCGCGGTTGCCTGCGAGATGCGCCAGTCGAGACCGGCTTCCGCCACCACCGCCTCGCGGTCGATCGGAGTGACGAAGACGGCCGCCGACGTGGTGCCCGCAACGAAGGCGGTGCGGGCCTGCGGGACCAACTCACCAAAACCGTGGCGCCAGCCGAGCATGGCCCGAGCGAAGAGCGGCATCTCGCCCAGCCGCGCCTCGGCCCGCAGAGCGAGCGTGGCGAAGCCGAGCGCCTGGTCGGAGGAGCGCACTCTGAGCGCCGCAGCCCCGCCAGGTTCGGTGCCAGCGTCGGTCGAGACCTGGATCAGGGCGAGCTGCGCGAAGGGCTCCAGCGCCAGGCCGTGGAAGGCGAAGGCATAGCCGAGCTCGGCGAAGCCTTGCGTAACCGAGCCGGGACGCTGCAGCCGCAAGAGATCGCCGAAGCCACGGATCTGCACCTGGCGGCGGATGTCGCTCTCCGACCAGCTATGGGCTGCGCCGGCATCGAGCCTGAGATTGCCGAAGCGCGCCCCGGCATAGAGCGCGGCGTGGCCGCTCTCCAGCTTACCCGAGGAGAGACGTGCATCGAGATCGAAACGCGACTGGCTGTAACCGCCGGCGACGCCGAGCTTCAGCGACGAGCCCGGCCCGTCGTAGACCATCAGGTCCGCCCCGAGCAGCGCGCCGCCGCTGCGGCGGGAGAGCTTGGCGGCGTTGCCGTCGCCATCAATGTCGCCTGAGCTGCCGAAAGCCGTGCCCCAGAGCGCATAGCGAGGCCGTGGCACTGGCGCCGGCATCACGACCGCCCCCTTGCGGGTCGTTAGGTCGGCGGCGAAGCTCGCCGTGACCTGGCCATCTGGCGCGGTCAGCAACGGGCCACGCAGATGGCCCAGAATGGTGTCGCGCACCAATCGGCTCTCGTCGATCATGACGCTGACCGCCTGGGCATGCGCTTCGCCCGAGAGTAGGTCGAAGCCGGCGCGGGCTTCGGCCGCCGTCGCCGAGATCAGTGCGTCATAGACCGGGTTACCGACGCCCAGCCGCTCAGCCGCGATCGCAACCAAGCCCTGGTTGCGGCTCGCGGCGATGTAGCCGCCGCCCGTGCCGGGGCTGGGGATGACGTTACCGCCGGAGCTTCCGCCACCACCGTTGTCCGGTCCGAACGAGGTGTCGTTGCGGGTCATGGTCAGGGTAACGTTCTGGCGGTCATAGCTCAGCGATGGCGTCAGGAAGGCCAGGTTCGAGCTCACCGTCGAGAACTGGCCGGTCACCCCACCCGAGGCCGTCAGAATGGTGTAGCTGGTCGCCGCCGCGTAGTTGCCGTTCTCGGCCAGCACCTGCGCCGTGCCCCCGGTGATGCTGGCGCTGCCCGAGGCCACGACCCGGTCGCTCTGGCCCGCCGCGGTGACCTCGACCTGATAGATCGAGCCCGAGGCGAAGACGACATTGCCGGAGACCGTCAGCGTCCCGATCGAGTTGCCTGGCGCCACCGTTGCGCCAGCCTTGGCGACGATGCCGCCGACCGTGCCCGAGCCGCCGAGCGTGCCGCCGTCCAGCACCGTGATCGCCGACGAGGCTAATGATCCATTGACCGAGAGCTTGCCGGCTTCGACCGTAGTCGCCCCGAACAGCGCGCCCCCGCCGCTCAGGGTAAGATTGCCGGCGCCGCGCTTGGTGAAGGAGCCTGTGCCGTTGATTGTGTTGGCGAAGCTTGCATCCACCGCCTGGTCGATGACGAGTGCGCCCTTGTTCATGATCTGGCTGACGCCGAAGCTGCGAACCGAGCCGATCAGCGTGCCCCGCGCGATCAATGTGCCGCCGGAATAGGTGTTGACACCGGTCAGAGTAAGCGACCCGGCGCCGCGCTTCTGCATGTCGCCCGTGCCCGAGATCACACCGGCGAAGGCGATATCGTCCGAGTGGTCGAAGGCGAGCGTGCGGTTGTTGACGATAGCGCCCGTGATCGAGCCCGAGGTGCCGCCGTCGCCGATCTGCAGGACACCATCACTGACCGTGGTCCCGCCGGCATGGCTGTTCGTTCCGGTGAGCACCAGCGTGCCGATCCCGGTTTTTGTCAGGGAGCCGCTGCCGCTGATGCCGCCCGACCAGGACAGGTCAGCATCAGTCTGGAAAATGCCCCCGGCCGCATTGATCACGACATTGCGGGCCGAGGTGAAGCTCGCTGTCGTCCTCAGCGTACCACCGTCGAGGGTCAGGTCACCTGTGGTCGCGCCGAGATTGGCATTGGCCGAAATCTGAAGCGTGCCGCCAGCGATTGTCGTCCCCCCATTGTAGCCGTTGTTGCCCGCAAGAATGAGCGTGCCGCCTCCCACCTTCTCGATGGCCGTGCCGCTGCCATCGACGATGGTCGAGCCGATGCTGGCGACGATGCCGTTGTCGACGTTGAAGGTGCCGGCGGTTCCGCTTGCGGGCGCGATCGATAGCGTGCCGCCGCTCAGCGCATAACCCTCGGTCGAGAATTGCAGCGTGTCGAAGCTCACTGCGCCGACGACAGTCACCGCACCGCCCGCGGTGCCGGCGAACACGCCGACCGAGCCACCCCAGCCGCCGTTGGCGTTGCCGGTATTGTTGGTCCAGTTGCTGCCGAAGTCGGACCAGGTTCCGGTTCCGCCGTCGACGATGCCGTTGCCGGAGGTATTGGTTCCGTCCCAGAACTGCATGGTCTGGCCGGAGCCGAGCACGACGAGGTTGACCTGTCCAGTTACGGCCGTATCCACCTGCGCATCGGCGATGGAGAAACCGCCTCGGGTCGAGGTGACGCTCTGGCTGTCGAAGCTGCCGGTGAGCGTGCCGCCATAGTCGAAAAGACGATAATAGCCGGCGGCCGCAGCGCGTGCGTCGAGCGCACCGCCGAGCCTGAGGTTGCCGGTGACCTCGACAAGGTCGTTCCCGGCGACGGGATCGCTCCCGCCGACCACCCCCGGCGAGTTCAGCTCGAAGATCGAGGTCGAACCGCTGTTGAGCGTGAGGGATCCGACCGTTAGCGTGCCGGGGCTGTGCCCCGCCGACAAGGTCCCGTCCACGGTCACGGCCCCGGCGATGGCGCCGGTACCGGACAGGGTCGCGCCGGCTGCGACCGTCACTGCACCGAGGCCGGTCAGCGCGCCATCGATGCGCAGCTCGCCGGCTGCGACCGTCGTGGTGCCGCCATAACTGCTGGTCCCGCTGAGCGTCTGCCTGCCCGCACCCTGCTTGATGATACCGCTGGTGCCGCCGATCGTACCGGCGAAGACTTGGTTCGTCGCATTGCCGAAGGTCAGTGTATTGGCGCCAAGCGTGACGGTGGTGCCGGCCACACCCGACAAGGCGCCGATGGTCCGGTTGCCCAATGCCCAATCGATGTCGAATTCAGCGCTTGCGGCGGCGAGGTTGAGGCTGCTGCTGGTGGCGAGGCTGCCGGTGCCGCTCAGCGCGAGCGTGCCGGCCGTGATCGTGGTGCCGCCGGTGTAGGTGTTGCTGCCCGTCAGCGTCTGCCTGCCCGCGCCCTGCTTGACGATACCGCTGGTGCCGCCGATCGAACCGGCGAAGGCCTGGTTCGTCGCATTGCCGAAGATCAGCGTGTTGGCGCCGAGCGTAATGGTGGTACTGGCCACACCCGACAAGGCGCCGACGGTCCGGTTGCCGGATGCCCCACTGATGTCGAACTCGGCACTTGCAGTCGCGAGGTTGAGATTGCCGATCGCGGCAAGGCTGCCAGCGCCACTCAGCGCGAGCGTGCCGGCATTGATCGTGGTGCCGCCGGTGTAGGTGTTGGCGCCCGTCAGCGTTTGCCTGCCCATGCCCTGCTTGGTGAATCCACCGTCGCCCGAGATCGAACCGCTGAAGGCGGAGCCGGCATTCTGTGACCCTACGGTCAGATGTGTCCCGGGTCCGAGCGCAATCACTCCGCTGCCGCCGAGCTCGTTCACCGACAATGGAGAGTTCAGTCGGTGCGTGCCTTCGATCTGGAGATTGGTGGAGCTCTCCACTGCCGCCGAGTTGTTGGTTGTCAACGTTACGCCGGAGCGAACCTCGAGCGTGCCGATGCCGGTACCGACGCCCGTCCAGGTGCTGTCCCCGGAGAAAGTAAGACGCGACGCTCCCGTTATGCTGGTCGAAAATGATCCTCCGCCGATCGTCAGTGGAGCGGCAATGCCGATCTGACCGTTGCCCTCCAGACGGGAGATTGTGGTTGCATCGCTCGATAGATAAAGTGTCGCATCGTTGTTGATTGTGAGGGACTTCGCCTGGCTCAGCACGACATTGAGGGAATGAACGACTACACCACCGGGCTGAACGGTCAGAGCCGTCAATGTCCCTCCGTCCAGGACAAGATTGAGATCGATTCCTCCTGCCCCGTCCCAGCCATTGAAGTTGATATTGCCGGTATCCGAGGCCGAGCCGAAATACACGGTCGACCCGGTCAGGAAACTGTGAAAGTAGATATTCAATGAATGTCCGGCGACAGCGGACAGACGACCAACGGAACCTGTATCCGCGATTACGCTGCTGCCAAGATTGAGATCGTTCAGGGCGCGGATGTGGCCGGCAGTCCCAATGAATCTCACTCTATTGTAAGGGAAAGGATTATCAGTCGACACTTCGGCGAGGCCGCCGATATTACCAACCGTTTGGGAAAGCGCAGCTTGGCACCCAAAGTTCTCAAGCGATATTAGCAGGGCCGCCAAAAGCAATGCTGCATGGAAATTCGAACGGTTCGCTTCGATCAAATGAGCGCTTCTGCCGGCATTTGGCCGAACGACTCGGAGATCCTCTGAGCGAGTAGCAGTCATTCGCATGGCCGGCTATTAGTGGCTCAATCAGCTGTCGTCGGGCCACTGCATCAAGGCCATGCCGATCTCACTTCGCAAAGTCCAAAATTTGCAAGCATCCGGTCATGCATGATCTGCCGGAACCGGCCACCCGCGCCGATGTCCTCCACCGCGCGATCGCCCGCCATGTCGACAGAGCTCCTTGGCCCTATGCCGCCAACCTGCTTCGCGGCACTGGTTTTCGTGACGCTTTGCGCTTGTATTGCGCTGCGGTGATCCAGCGGCCAGAAGCATCGTGGCCAGCGGATAAATTCTTCGGGCAGAGGCTGCGCTATCTCGTGGCTTTCTCTCTGATCGGTCTCCACGCGCGCTGGCGCCGGAATATCGGCGAGGCTCCGACGCTCGCGGCGCTCCAGCGTATCGCGCCAGCCAGCGCTCGGCAGATCGCGGAGCTGGTCGGCACGCTCAAGTTGGGCAGTTTCATCGTTGCGAGCCGGCTCCCAGCAGACCGACGCGCTTTGCGGTTGAGCCCTTCGATCACGCTGCTTCAGGAAATCGGCCGCTCACCCTTGGCTTTTCTCAAAGCCTCCGAACGCCTGGACCCGGCTGCGTCGCCAATGGCTGCGAAGCTCCAGTTTGACCCTTCCGGACTGGCGGATTGGCTCGGAGCCTCCTACGAGATGTTTCTGCAGGAGGACCTCTACTTCGCTCCTTTCTGCAATGTCGTCGAGATCACCGGGCAGGATTGCGGCTACCCAGTTCTGTCCGCTGTTCTTGCGGCGCATTATGCGGCACTAGCAGGCGAAGCGGCGCCGGCGCCTCTCTCCTATCGCGGATTGGCCGAGCGTTTTAGAATCTCACGCCAGCACGTCGGCAATATCCTCGCAAGCGCTGAACGGCGCGGCTGCTTCAGCGTCGACCGTGGTGGTCGGAGCGTTGCCGTTTCGGCGGACTTTCTATCGGAATTTGAGTCTTGGGCTGCAGGCCAGATGGCACATTACCGCCTGCTCGCTGAGCGCATACTCCGTAATCTCAGCGAGGTAGCTCGTCCGTCAAATGTCTTGTGACCCAGAACCGGCAGAATACGACAGAAAGGACTGTCAGCTTCGGTCGTCAGGCTGGCCTTAGTTTTACTCCGCGAGCAGGCCCCCTGGCGCGGCGTTGTCTTATGACTTTGCGGAGAAGGGGTTTGGCTGCGTAAGCTTGGTTATCGGCGGACCAGAGTGACATGGCAGAAGACACGAGCGAATCGGCAGAGTGCAGGCTGCGCGCGCGAGAAGCAGAATTCGCCCGTATTCAGCGGATAGGCCAGATCGGCGGCATGGAAGTCGATCTGCGGGGCAACAATTTCAGGAACGTGCGCTCACCAGAGTATCTGGTGGTGCATGGCCTGCCGCCCGACGCAACCCACGAGTCCCATGAGGCCTGGGTAGCCCGCATTCACCCGGAAGACCGTGACCGTGTGCTGAGCCACTTTCTTGCGACAGTAAACGGGCCGGAAACGGAGTATGAGGTCGAATATCGGATCATACGGCCCAGCGACGGACAGACACGCTGGATTCTCGCGAAAGCAGAAATAGTCCGGGACGATGCGGGAGCTCCCCTGCGCCTGATCGGGGCTCACATCGACATTACCGCTCGCAGGCGGGCTGAAGAGCAGCGTGAGCTGGTCTCCCGCGAACTGTCGCACCGCATCGCCAACATCTTTACCGTCGTCAACAGCCTCGTTCGCATGGCAGCGAGGTTCGAGCCCACAAACAAGGAGTTCGCGGAGAAGCTCGAAAGTCGGCTGCAATCATTGCATCGCGCTCACGCTTTCGTCTCAAGAAAAGAGGTTGGAGATGGGGGGATAAAGTCGCTCCTCGCGCGCCTTTTGGAACCATACCAAGGCGCTTCGGGCCGACGGGTTTTGATCGAGGGGGACGATGCCATTGTGGGCCCGAACGCAGCGACGGCCTTGGCTCTGGTCTTTCATGAGCTTGCTACCAACGCCGTAAAGTATGGCGCCCTCTCCACAGGTGATGGATCTGTCTATGTCGCGGTGGATGCTGCGGCTGGGCAGCTGCGACTGCTATGGCGCGAAGAGGGAGGCCCTCAAATTGTCAATGCGCCCACCGGTCCAAACGGTTTCGGGAGTGTGTTAGTTGAGAGGGCTGCGCGATCCCAGCTAGGTGCAACAATGACCTATGAATGGCAGCCTGCAGGCTTGTCAGTAACAGTCGAAGTGAGGCTGGCCGATTTGTCGCGCTGAGTGCCCCTTCCGATCTGCCGACAGGCCGCTTTGGCGCAATCTGGTGGCGAGGTTTCGACCGCCTTAGAACGACTGATACGATCGACTGAGTTGGGATTGCACCGGACAGTTCCGTATGACCATGGCTGCGATCAGTTTGGGCTTCGCAGCTGGGCCCCAAAATGCTCTGCCCCTTGAGCGGAAGGGGCACAAAGGTCGGGCCGCTACTCACCAAATCGGGGCAGCGGCCCAGGACGCAGCTAGGCGGCCTTGCGATTGATGTTGCTCATGGCCAGCCGCGAGAGGTTCTCGTCGGTTGCGGCCTCCTCGTCGAGGTTCTGCTTCAGCAAAGCCGCGCAGTCACTGCGACCTAGCTGATTGGCCCAGGCGACCAGCGTTCCGTAACGGGTGATCTCGTAGTGCTCGACAGCCTGAGCCGCCGCTATCAGTGCCGCATCAAGAACTTGCTTGTCGTCAACCTCGCCGGCAATCTCGTTTGCCTCCTCCAGAATGCCGTCGATCGCCGGGCAATTCACACCCTTCTCCTCGACGCCGTGCAGCCGGAAAACCTCCTGGAGCCGCACGATGTGCTGTTCCGTCTCTCGGAGATGTGTCTGGAATCCCTGTTTCAGATCCGCATTCGTCGCCTTGTCGACCATGTCAGGTAAGGCCCTGCGAATCTGATGCTCCGCATAATAGATGTCGCGCAGCGTATGGACGAAGAGATCGTCCATGTTGGCAATATCCTTGGAAAACCAGCCCATGGCGGCGCTCCCTTGTTTGTGGGCTCCCCCCGCTGCCGGGCTGAACCGGTTGCGCGCCGCCTTGTTCCGGATCGGCCGTAGATATTGGGCTGGCGAGACAGAAACGTAGGACGCGCCTCGACGCCCTGCTTCCGCCCAGGCGCAGCTTCCGCGACCGCTTCGCGGCAGCCGTAGCGCGCCGACCCTGCCGAACCCCGCGGCGTCAGCCGTACCATGGGATGTTAGTACCGTAGGCAAAGTACCAGCTCATGATGATGACGAAGACGACAGCAAGCAACCAAAGCGCCGTTGGCCAATTCATCAGCGGCTTCTCTCTGTTATCCATGCTGTCCAAAGGCCTCTGCGATACAATGTTCCTGGTGTACGTGTGTCGAGGTTTATGCCTGGCCTTCGGCAGTGTCGGAATGCTGCTCGGACGGCCCTCCGTGTCGCGTTGGGCAGCGTGTCATCGAAACAGATCGTGTGGAAATCGTCGCGAGGGCGCTATGCCGATTGGCGGGGTTCGATCCGGGACGCCCTTCTTCCTCCAGAAATGGACTATGTGCTGATGTCGCCGGCTGCGCGGCAAGGCAGACGCTCCCTCTTTGCCTTTTTCGAAGACCGCGCAGCCATATCAAATCTGGCAACATCCAAGCGTTTGACATCGGTCAGGCCCGCTCAAGAAAGCTAACGACATCATCAAGAACGGGCGCGCGCCAACTTATGACGCGCGCAAGCGCAGCTGCAGTTTCGGCGTGGCCAAGCCCCGTATAGGTCTTGAACGTTACAGAGCGCGCCCCGGCGCGGCGTAACGCAGCGGCGAGACGCTCGCTGTTGCGAGGCAGGACAGTGGTGTCATCGGCTCCGGTGGCGAGCAGGATCGGCGGCGCGTCCACACGCGCAAAATTGATCGGCTGCGTCCGCGCCAGATCGCGTGCATTGCTGAAGGCGGCTTTGGTCACGTCGATATCCAGCGGCAGGAAATCATAGGGGCCCGAGAGGCCAACTACTGAGCGGATCAAGTTCGCTGGCAGTCCAGCACCCGCGAGATAGCTCTTGTCTAGCGTCAGCATCATCGCGTTGTAGGCGCCGGCAGAATGCCCCATCAGATGGATCCGGCGCGGATCCCCGCCGAAGCGTGCGACATTGTCACGGACGAAGCGCAGCCCCGCGGCCCCGTCCTCGATAAAAACCGGGAAGCGCACCTCCGGCACGAGCCGGTAGTCGGCAATCACGGTGACGAAACCCCGTCCAGCCAAGGCGTCGCCGACGAAGGCGTAGCTCTCCTTGGCGCCGTTCGCCCACGAGCCGCCATAGATGAAGAAGACGACCGGTCGTCCGGCTTTGCCACCGCCTGGAACGTAAATATCCATCGACTGCCGTGGGTGGGAACCATAGGCGACATCGCGCTCACCTTTGCTCAAAGCGCCTGGCCGCAGCGCGGCACAGCCCGCGAGCGCGAACGTGGAAAGCGCCGTCATGACAGCGCGCCTGGAATTCATGATCGTCATGGCGCCTTCGCGTTTGCCGGCCTGGCAATGGATACGTCGGACGGCGGGCCCTGGATTTCCGGGGCGGTCGACCTGCTCAAGGTAATCCGGAGGAGCAGATGCTGCGTATCTGTTGGCACACGCCAATGGAGGTCGTTATGCGCCTAGTCGCCGGCTACGTCGCCTTTCTCATCGCCTTCGGCATCTGCGATGCGATCTGGCTCGGGACCATGACGGCGAGGCTCTATCGCCCGGCGCTCGGCGATCTGATCGTGCAACCGATTCGCTACGTGCCTGCGGCCCTGTTCTATTTTGGCTTCCCGCTCGGCGTGCTGCATTTCGCGGTGCTGCCGGCGCTCCGAGGCGGCGGGGCCGGTGACGCGCTCATCAACGGCGCCCTGATCGGCATGCTCGCCTATGCCACCTACGACCTCACGAATTACGCGACGTTGAAGCCCTGGACGCTGACGATAACGCTCGCCGACATCGTCTATGGAACCGTCGCGGTCGGCTTCTGCAGCTGGATCGCCTACGAGGTCGCGCGTCGCGTCGGCTGATGAGGCGGGGCCCGTCGCCGATCCAGCGCTGGCCGGTCAGACGGGTCGCAGGCGATAGTGGTTGACGCCCCAGGAACTGCCGCCGGCGTGTCCGAACAGCCCGCTCGTCGCCAGGAAGAACAGGCGCCAGCGCCGCTGCCAGAGCAACGCCTCCTCGCCATAGACCCCGCGCAGGATGGGGGCGATCGCCGGGAGGTTACGGTCGAAGTTCGCCAGCCAGTCCTCGGCGGTGCGCCGGTAATGCTCGCCGCTCCAGCGCCATTCGGCCTCCACCGCGAAGAGGTCCGGGAACTGGTGTGCCAAGGCTGCGCACGGCATGATGCCGCCGGTGAAGAAATGGCGAGCGATCCAGTCGGCGTTGTCGCCGGCCTCGAAGCGATAGCAGCCCTGCGCATGGGCGAAAACGTGGAGAAACAAGCGTCCATCCGGCTTCAACCAGCCATGAACGCGTCCGAGCAGTGTGCGCCAGTTCGCCATGTGCTCGAACATCTCGACCGAAACGACGCGGTCGAAGCGCTCCCCGTGTGCAAAGTCGTTCATGTCCGCGGTGATCACGCGCAGATTGTGCAAGCCGCGCTCGCGTGCCCGCTGCTCGATGAAGGCGCGTTGCGAGGCCGAGTTCGAAACCGAGACGATGCGCGCCTTCGGATATGCCTGAGCCATCCAAAGCGACAGCGAGCCCCAGCCGCAACCGAGCTCGAGAATATCCTGCCCGTCGGCGAGGCCTGCATGCTCTGCGCTCAAGGCCAGAGCCCGGTCCTCTGCCGTCGCCAGGCTATCGCCAGGATCAGCGAAATAGCAGCAGGAGTATTTCCGTCGCGGCCCCAGAACTTGATTGAAGAAGGCTGCCGGCACCTCGTAGTGCTGGGCATTGGCGGCGTCGGTATGCAGCGCGATCGGAAGCTCCGCCATCTCCCGCGCGAAGAAGGCGGCATTGCCGGGCTGGGATGCGAGCATGCGATCCGTCCGCCCGACGAGAGAGGCGATGACCAGGCGGCTGACCGAATCGGGCAGGGGCAAGGCCTCGCCCCAGTTCGATAGTCTCTGCATGATGGTCATGGCCCGACTCCTTTCGGCGGGAGTGGAATGAAGGCGCTGGTCCGGCCCTGATAGTCGCGATAGGCGTCTCCGTGCTTGGCGAGCATGTGCTCCTCCAGCGGCGGGATACCGGAGATGCGGACGAGCAGCAGCGTGATCGCGGCGGGTGCAAGCCAGGCGAGCCAGCCGAGAGCGTAAGCAGCGCCGGAAGCGATCACCGCATAGGCGCACCAGAGCACGCATTCGAAGAAGTAATTGGGGTGCCGGGAGTAGGCCCAGAGGCCCTGATCGCATACGCCGCCGCCATCCGAGCGTGCGAATGTGCGCAGTTGCCTGTCGGCGATCCGACCTCCGGTGATTCCAGCAAGAAACAGCGCAAGACCGAGCCAATCCTGCATCTGTCCGAACGCCGCCGGGTTATGGGCCGCCAGGATGATGCCGGTCGCGAGAGGGATGCTCGCGAACGCCTGCAATTGCAGCAGCCGCGCCATCTTCCCGGCGGCCTGCGCGCCCCAATCCCGCTTCATGCGGGCATAGCGTGGATCGTCGGAGATCCCGGTCGTGCGCCCTGCGATGTGCAGGCCGAGGCGCAACGCCCAGGCCGTGACCAGCGCTGCGACGAAGAGGCGCCGCGCGAGAGGCCCGTCGCCAAAGGGCAGCAGCGCGCCGGCAACGCCGGTTGCGCCGAGCCCGAACGTCCAGACCACGTCGATCCAGCCGGAATTGCCGGTACGCCGCTCGATCCAGGTCGCGAGGCGCATGCTGGCCGACATCGCGACTGCGACGAAGAGAAGCGCGGCCGCGAAGGAGGCGAGCGTCAAAACCGCACCAGCGGCTGCAGCAGGCGTCCGAGCCAGCCCTGCAGCAGAACGTTGCCGGTCATGGCGACGAGGCAGGTGCAACCCTCGACCGGGTCCACGCTCGGCGTGTGATCATGCTCTGCGTCGGCTTCGTCGAAATCGCCCGCAGCATAGCGGCCGTATTGGTGTTCATAGGCGCCGGCAAGGATGGTCGTCCACTCGAAGCCGGTATGCTTGTGCGGTGGCAGAGCGATTCCGGGGCCGGCTCGCAACATGAAGACCCGCGCCTCCGCGCCCGGTACCTCGACACGGCGCATTGCAATGCGAAGTCCAATCGGGCGCCACGGCCCAAGCGCATAGGGATTCAACGCATCCGGCACGCCGCTTTCGGCCGGACGGGGCGTCACGAGGAGATTATCCGAAAGCGGGCGCTGCTCGGCAGGGACCTGTGGTCGCCTCGTCATCGCGACCGGTTCGATGGAGTCGAGAAAAGCCCCCTGGATGGCCTGAAACTCCCGCAGGCGACGCCGGCTCTCGGGATCTAGCTCGATATGAGCCGCGACGACGACCGCAAGACCTTCGTCCAGCCTGCCAGCGGCGAAGGCGGCGAGTGTCTCGTCCGAAGCGCGATGGACCACGCTCATCGCAGATCCTCCAGCTTTCCCCGCAAATGCGACAATGCGAGCCGCAGCCGCGATTTCACCGTGCCGAGCGGGATCGCCAGGTGCTTCGCGACGTCCTGATGGGTGAAGCCTTCCACGAAGGCGAGTTGAACGACGCGATACTGGTCGGCCGACAACCCGGTCATTGCCGCCCTGACCCGGGCATCCCGCTCGGCTCCCGCGATCGCGTCGTCAGGTTGTTGGGGGGCTTCTTCATCCAGAATCTCGTAAACCTGCGAAAGCCGCGAACGTGTTTCCCGCCGGGCGATGTCGATGCGCCTGTTGCGCGCGATGGTAGCGATCCAGGTCGAGGCACTCGCCTTGGCGGGATCGAACATCGCGGCCTTGCGCCAGACAGACAGCAACGTCTCCTGTGCGATCTCCTCCGCCAGTTCCGCCGGAGCACCGCCGCGCATCAGCAATGCCTTCACGCGCGGAGCAAAATAGTCGAACAGCTTGTCGAACGCGTCTCGGTCACCCGAGCGCGCAATGGCAGCGATCAAGGCATTGGGGTCAAACAAGGCGAAAAGCTGCTTTCCCTGCGCTGCTGGCCTTTTGCGCATGTCTTCGACGGCGAAGGCGGATGCGATGGCCATGTCCAAGATACGGCGACGACGCGAAAACGGATCACCCCAGCGTCGGAACGCTAATCGGCTGCCTTCCAGCCGACATCGCGGCAGATCAGGCGGCCGAGAATGCATCCGCGCGTGTTGAGCTCGCCCGGAGCTGTCTTGACCGTCATCGAATAGGTCCAGTCCCGCTTCGGGTCGTAGGCGGTGCCAGAAAATGTCCCATCGGTCTGGCGCGACAGCGTCATCACGAGCTTGTCGCCGGCCGCCTCGCCCTTGCTGGTATCGCCGACCCAGAGATTGATCGCGCAGATCTTGTCACCACAGGGCGCGATAACGACGCGGGCATTGCCATCGTCGCGCAGCCAGGTGCCGTCCAGGGTGGTCGAGCCGGCGGCCGCCGGCGAGGCGGTGATCAAGACGAGCAGAAGACGTCTCATGCGATGTCCTTTCCGCAGGTTGTGCCGCTTCTACGTGTGTCGGCCCGTTCCGGTTTCATCTTCCGCCGGACCATCGGGCTGCCGCCGGGCAAATAGCCAGCCGATCAGCACCGTCAGCGAGGCCGCGCTCAGGAAATTCAGGCGCTGAAGCGCGGCATATTCCTGCGGCAGGTAGATATGCAGCGGTCCTGCCATCGCGTCGACGGGCAAGGCATAGACAGCGAAACACAGCACCGTGAAACCAGCGGCATAGAGAGGTTCGTCGCGTCGAAAAAGCAGGATGGCCAGCATCAGACAGGGGAACAGGAAGGCCTCGACGCCCGATGCGCTGCCGAAGACGAAGCGACAGAGCAGCGTGTTGCCGATGCCGGCGCTGAGCAGCAGGCAACGTCCGAGTTCGGAATTGCGCCGCATCACGGCTGGCACCAATCCGAATAGGGGCGTCGACAGGAAGGTGAGAAAGGACGGCCCGATCACGGGGGATACCGTCCAGAAGATGTAGAGCGGATAGAAGGGCTGGTTCGAAACGATCACCAGCGCGACCGTGTTGGCGGCCCTCTCGCGCGGCTGCGGATGGGAGGCGTAGTTGCCCATCGCCGTGAAGAGACACTTCAGACCCGTCACCGGCATTAATCTGTCTCCCGGTTGCCATGGTCCGATTACGCCCGGCAACGGTGATGGGTTCACTTGGCCCGCGGGTAATTTCCCGGATGTGGCGGCTAATCCAAAGTGAGGCGCCCGGCGTATAGCCTTCCGAAGAGTAGGGAATAGCGATGGCGCAGGCGCACGGACCCTCGAAGAAGATCGCCGTCATCGGCGCCGGCATTTCCGGCCTGTCGGCGGCCTGGCTGCTGGGACAGGCTCACGAAGTCGTGCTGTTCGAGGCGGAGCCGCGTCTTGGCGGCCATGCAAACACGGTTTTGGTCCCGTGTGGCGATGGCGGCAAGACGCCGGTCGATACCGGCTTCATCGTGTACAATGAGAAAACCTACCCGAACTTCGTTGCGCTGCTCGCCGAACTGAGCGTCGCGACGCAGCCGACCGAGATGTCCTTCGCCGCCTCGCTCGACGATGGACGTCTCGAATACAGCGGCACCGGCCTTGCCGGGCTGTTCGCCCAGCGGCGCAATCTGGCCAGCCCGCGCTTCTGGGGCATGCTGCGAGGGCTTGTCCGCTTCTATCGCGACGCGACCCGCGACGCGCAGGTGGCAGGCGCCGCAGATATGACTCTCGGCGACTATCTTGCGGCCGGCGGCTATGGCGATGCCTTCCGCGACGATCATCTCCTGCCGATGGCGGCGGCAATCTGGTCGGCGCCCTGTTCCGAGATCCTGGGTTATCCCGCCCGGGCTTTCCTGCGCTTCCACCACAATCACGGTCTGCTCCAGCTCAGCGACCGGCCGGTCTGGCGGACCGTTAGCGGTGGCAGCGCCCGCTATGTAGCGCGGCTGCAAGAGCGGTTCAGCGGGCGCGTTCGACTCCGTACGCCGGTGCGTCAGGTCAGGCGCTTGCCCAACGAGGTGCTCGTCTCTGGCGAAGGCTGGCGCGAGCACTTCGACGAGGTCGTCTTTGCAACACATGCCGACCGGACTCTGGCCATGCTTGCCGACCCCGATCCGCGCGAAGAATCCGCACTCGGCGCCTTCCGCTACAGCCGCAATCGCGCCGTGCTGCACGGCGACGAGGCTCTGATGCCGAGGCGGCGCCGCGCATGGGCCAGCTGGAATCATATCGGCGAGCGCGGCAGGCCCGATGCCGCTTGCGCTGTCACCTACTGGATGAACCGCCTGCAAGACCTGCCGGGGACTCGGCCGTTCTTCGTCACGCTGAACCCACCTGCCACGCTGCGCCAGGACGCCATCCTGCATGAGGAGGTCTACGCGCATCCGATCTTCGATCAGGCCGCGCTTGCGGCTCATGAAAGGTTGTGGGCTTTGCAGGGCGCTCGGCGCAGCTGGTTCTGCGGCGCCTATTTCGGCTCGGGCTTCCACGAGGACGGCCTGCAGGCCGGGCTCGCCGTCGCGGAAGCGCTCGGTGACGTGCGCCGGCCCTGGCGCGTGGCCGACGAATCCAGCCGCATTCCCTCAGCCTCCTTGCGCGCGTTGGCGGCATGATCGGGCATTCAGCCCTGTATGTCGGCCGGGTGCGGCACCATCGCTTCCGCCCCAGGCCGCATGCGCTGTCATATCGTGTCTTCTGGATGCTGATCGACCTCGACGAGATCGACGTCATGGACGGGCGGTTGCGGCTGTTCTCGCGCAACCGCTTCAACCTCTATGGCTTTCGCGATGCTGATTACGGCGATCGCAGCGGCAGGCCGCTGAAGGAGCAGGTAGCGGAAGCGCTGGCGGCGACGGGTATCGACTGGGATGGCGGCAGCGTCCGCCTGCTGACCATGCCGCGCATCCTCGGCTATGCCTTCAACCCTCTCAGCACCTATTTCTGCTACGGCCGCGACGGCGCCCTGCGGGCGATTGTCTACGAGGTGCACAACACCTTTGGCGAGATCCACAGCTATGTCGCGCCAGCGGGCGCGCAGGCTCATCCCTTGCGGCAGGAGGCGGAGAAGCATTTCCACGTCTCGCCGTTCATGGGCCTCGCCATGCGTTACGCCTTCCAGGTCGAACCGCCGGGGGACCGTGTCTCGGTCGCCATTGATGGGCATGACGAGGACGGGAGATTGATCACAGCCTCGCTGACCGGCCGCCGCCGCGCGCTCGACGATACCACGCTCCTGCGCCTTCTCGCGACGCACCCCTTGCTCACCTTGAAGGTCACGGCCGCGATCCACTGGCACGCTCTGCTTCTGCTGGCGAAGCGCATTCCCTGGTGGACGCATCCGGCTCCGCCGGAACGTCCATTCAGCCGAGCGCGGGCAACGGTACACCACGCGAAAGGACGGATGCAGCCATGAGACTGCCCGAAACCGAACGCCAGGCGCCGCTGGCCGAGCCGGCACTCTCTTTGCCGGGCGGGGTCGGCCTCTCGCGCTGGTTCCTTCGCAGGCTGCTTTCGCGCATCGCCGTCGGCCGGCTGAGCGTCGTCACGCCCGAGGGCGAACGGCTATGGAGCGGGCCAGCCGCGGTCGGCCCGCAAGCCACGATCGTCATGAAGAGATGGCGGGCAATGCGCCGCCTGCTGTTCGATGGCGATATCGGGCTCGCCGCGGCCTATCGCGACGGCGATTTCACGACGCCGGACCTAATGGCGTTGATCGAGCTCGGAGCGCGCAACGACGCGACGTTGCGCCAGCTCGTCTCGGGGGCCTGGCCGGCGCGCCTGCTCAACCGCCTCCGGCATTGGCGCAACGCCAACAGTCGGGCCGGCAGCCGTCGCAACATCACCGCCCATTACGACCTCGGCAACGATTTCTACCGGCAGTGGCTCGATGAGAGCATGACCTATTCGTCTGCGCTCTACCAAGCACCGACGGACACACTTGAGGCCGCGCAGGACCGCAAGCTCGATAGGATCGTCGAGATGCTCGCGCTTTCCGGTGGCGAACATGTCCTAGAGATCGGATGTGGCTGGGGCGCCCTGGCAGAGCGCTTGGCCCGAGAGGGCTGCCGCGTCACGGCGATCACGCTCTCGCCGGCACAGCTCGACTATGCGCAGCGGCGGATCACCGAATTCGGGCTCGCGGATCGCGTCGAACTTCGCCTCCAGGATTACCGTGATGTAGCCGGCCATTACGATCGCATCGTCTCGATCGAGATGATCGAGGCCGTGGGGCGCGATTACTGGCCGAACTATTTCGCCACGCTGGATCGCTCGCTGGCTCCCGGAGGCCATGCAGTTCTACAGACCATCACTATCAACGACGACCTGTTCGAGCATTACCAGCGGGGCACGGACTTCATTCAGCGCTTCATCTTCCCGGGCGGCTGCCTGCCTTCAGTCCGCGCGCTGGAAGACGCTGCTGGCTGCGCCGGGCTGACGACGATCGAGCGCTTCGATTTCGGCGACAGCTATGCCGAAACGCTGAGGGAATGGCGTCGGCGGTTCCTGGAACGCTGGCCGCAGATTGCCCTGCAAGGCTTCGACGAGCCGTTCCGAAGGCTATGGGAATTCTATCTTTGCTATTGCGAGGCTGGCTTCCGCGCAGGAACCATCGACGTCAGTTTGGTTGCCATAGGTGGGCGGCAGAAGCTGCCTTAGGGGCCCTGCCGTCGTCCTGCATGAGCCAATACCGGACGTCGGGGCTCCAGCCGAAAAGCCGACAGTCAGGCAAGGTGCCGAAGCAAGTTCGCCAAATTGCTATTGCCCGCTTCTAGCGGCGGGCGCAGATGCGAGGCGGCGCGCGAGAAGGCATCGTCGCTCGAAAAGCCGAACTGGCGCGCGATCTTCCCGATGCGGTCCTTCCGTGCGTCGAAGCATTGTGCGCCAGGCGAACTCGTGCCAATCGGCGCTAACGATGCCGGCGATCGGGGCGAAGAGACGGTAAAGCGCGGAGCGCGGCAGGCCGAATGCACTGCAGAGTATTCGAGCGTCCAGGGCGGGGTCATCGATCCGGCGATTGATAATGCAGCTCATCCCCACGCTGAGCTGGCCGCTCGATGGCGTTGTCGACGGCATAACGGCCTTCCTTGGAACAGGTTTCGTTGCCATGTGGAGCATCGCGCCTTGGTTATCGCGCAATATGAGGGCGCGCGGACGGGAGCGTCTTTCCATCCTTCGTGCTCTGCGATGTGAAGATGAGACAAATTCGTGGCCGATGCCGAGGCTCAGGACCACGACGGGGGCTGGGTAGCAGCCGTACGCATGATCGGCCGCTTGAGTTCCTAATGTTGAAGCCACGCTTCAACTTCGCCAGTTTGCGAGAGCGATAGAAATCCACCGCGCGGCACACGATGGCTCATTCATTGCAAAAAGAACGGTATGATCCCGGAACCTGGCGACCTCTTCTGTCGTTCGGCATCCACGGGGCAGAGAAAGCTGCGATGTAATGTGCGCATTTGGGTCCGAGCGGGGGGAGCCAATGGAATTCCCGACGCAAAGGCGGCGCGCCGTGCTGCACAGATCGCGACGGAGATGGCCCGCGATCATACTCTTGGAAAGCGTAAGGCTCATTTTGGCATCGAGATCTATGACGACGAAGGCGCTACGATCTATCGCGCGAAACTCGAATCCAGCGGTTGCGACGGCGACGAGCCGGAGACGGCCTGAACGGACCGAGTGGAGTGAACAAGCCAATCGCCTTGATCGTGGAAGACGAGCCGTTGTTGATGCTCCACGCGGTGGACATCGTCGAGGATGCGGGGTTTGAGGTTCTGGAGGCTGCCAACGCGGACGAGGCGGTCGTTATACTGGAGGGGCGCGACGATATCCGCGTCGTCATTACCGACGTCCAGATGCCAGGCACCATGGATGGGCTGAAGCTGGCCAACGCCGTGCGCGATCGGTGGCCACCGATCCTGATCATCGTCGTGCCCGGTCATCACAAGCTGCAGGCGGGCGAATTGCCGGACGATGTGAGATTCCTGACCAAGCCCTATTCCGAGCGCCAGATGCACGAAGCGCTCTCGCAGCTTATTTAATCGAAAGACGAGCTGATATTGCGCCGGAACAGTTCCTCGTCGTCCGGCTTGCCGCTGATCTTGTCCTGGTCCGGGAGCGGCGCTTCGAGCGTGAACACGACGCCGGAGGGCAGATAGCGCAGCGAGCCCTTGCCGTTCATTTCGGCCGTCAGCACCTTCTCGATAAGCCGCGTTCCGAAACCGCGACGGCTGGGCTTGCCTGTGACTGCGGGCCCGCCTACCTCCTGCCAGCGGAACTCGATCATCTTCGCGCCAGCGTGATTGGCGACCTGCCAGTCGATCACAACGTGACCTTCTGGCACCGACAGCGCCCCGAATTTAGCCGCGTTGGCTGACAACTCGTGTAGAGCAAGGACCATCGCCATCGCGGCACGCGGTGGCAGGCTGATGGCTGGACCGCCGACGCGGAAGGGCCTGGCGCCAGGGACGTCGAAGGACTCGGTGGCACTCGCGACGACCTCCGCAATGGTCACGCTCTGCCATTCCTCGCGCGTGAGCAGATCGTGCGCCGATGCCAGCGACTGCATGCGGGCTGTGAGGACCGAGGCCGCCTCCTTGAGCGAGCCCGCGTTGCGCAGCGTCTGCGTCGCGATCGATTGGATGGTCGCCATCGAATTCTTGACGCGATGCTTCAGCTCGGCCGTGAGAAGCAGCCGCTGCTCCTCGTTGCGGCGGCTTTCGGTAATGTCCAGCGTGACGCCCGCCATGCTGAGAGGCTTGCCTTCCGCCGAGTAGTAGGGCCGTGCGCGCGCCATGATCCAGCGGGTCTCGCCGGACGGCGTCTCGATCCGGTATTCGTGCTCGTAGTCGTGATGGCCCTCGATTGCATCCTTGACCGATTGCTGCATGCGCGGCCGCTCCTCCGGCAAGATCGTCGCGATTAGGTCCTGATAGGTGAAGGGCTCGCTGGGCGGTCGCCCGAAATTGCGTTTGCATATGTCCGAGCAAGTCAGACGCATGTCGGTGAGGTCGAGCGTCCATGAGCCGAGGCGCGCGGCCTGGATCGTGAACTTGAGCCGTTCCTCGGAAAGCCGGAGCTCGCGGGTGCGGCGCTCGACTTCTTTCTCCAGCTTATCGTGCTCGCGCTGGAGCCGCACCAGACGGTCGCGCTCCAGCGTGACGTCGAACTGGGAGGCAAAAAAATAGGTCAGGTGGCCGTCCTCGTCGAACACCGGAGAGATCAGCACGCGGTTGAAGAATCGACTGCCGTCCTTTCGGTGATTGACGATCTCCATCTCGATCTGCGAGCGGCGCTCGATCGCATCTCGAAGCTTCGCAATGTCGGCAGGGTCGGTATCCGGCCCCTGAAGGAACCGGCAGTTATGCCCGAGACATTCGTCGCGACCGTATCCGGTCAGAAGCAGGAAGGCGTCGTTGACGAAGACAATTGGATTGTCGAGCTGATTGGGATCGGTGATCAGCATCGGCATCCTGGTTGCGCGAACGGCGGACGCGAAGGGGTCCGATGACTTGCCGACCTTGTCGATCTCGCTCTCGATACGATCATGCTCGGTCTCGGCGCTCATTCGTCGTTGATCTCCTCACGCGTGTCGTAGCCCAAGGCAATTGCGGTGGTCGTGTCATCTGCTGGGTGACGCTACGAGATTGCTGTAACGAGAACGCAACTCTCTTGGCCCCGCCAAGTTCAATGGCGGATTCGTTAAAACCCCGAACACCCTTATGGATGCGAGGCTTTCGGATCATCTCAGCCAAAAAATGGAGCAGGCAGATCGCACGAGTGAGACCGGGTTGTCTTCGGAGCAAAGAAACTTGCGGCGCATCCGGGGCGCGTTCGATCGCCTCGAATTTCCCGCACTGCACCAAGCTCGCTAGATCGGCGCGGGGCGAGCACTCAGCGATTGAGTGCCAATCAGACGACGGTCCAGGACTTGGCGGTTCCTTCAACGGGCAGGGCATTGTCAAAAGACATTGAAGTGGCACGCCGCTTGGCGTCTCATGTGGGGGCAGTTGTCTCCATGCCACTTTTGGAAATGACCGCCGCGGCTCGCATTGAAGCCGCCCGGCGGAGACATGCTATGCTGACCGGATCGGGAACATTTGTCCTGCGTGATGGGCGCCGGATACCGCTCGCCTATTCATTTGCCCCGGCCTACGACGATCTAAGAGTGGGCCATATGAACTGCGACACGAGCACCGTCGACCCTGCAGCTTTTTTTGGTCGCCTGACTGTGGAATGCGACGACGGGACTACGGTGCTGATAGCGGTGATGCACCATGGCGATAGCTACATTGCCGCCACCGGGCGCGTATTGCCTACCGAGCAGGCAGACGCCGAGCCGACCGTGCGGGCGGCGGCTATGGCTTAGTTCCGTCGTTCAAACCTCCTCTCTTCATATCGGCGGCTGTCTCGCCTCGAAAAGTTAGCAAAGCCCGGTAAATGCCCCTACTCGAGGCGTCTTAGATCGCGACGCAAAAGACGACCCATGCGCCTTTCGGCAAATCTTCAACCAGCTCAGCCAGTGCACGGTGCGCATCACTTACGGCGACGATGTCATTCGAAAGCTCGATACGTCTGTGAGATCCAGGTAATCTCCGTCGTCCACTGCAAAGCGGTGCTTCGGCATCGGCGCCTCCCAGTCCGGGAGAAAAATGCCGTTTGGACGCCTCCGGTTCCCTACCGCGGCCGGCTCGAAACCGGCGTGACGCAAAGGAGAGACGTGTAGAATAAGCGGCTAATGCAACGTTGTTTCGGCCACGAATTTGGCGGTCATCGAATAATATTTGACAAATATGATGACGTTCGGTATGTTCTCAGACGTCGATATTTGTTGGTTGGTCGTTGTTGTTTTCGCGCGTTGGCGCGTTCCTGATAATCTCCCCCTTGCGAAATCGTTCTGAACTCGCCGGACATCCTGTTCGGTGAGCGACAGGTCTTGCCAGAAGGAGGTTTTAATGACCACCGGCACAGTGAAATGGTTCAATTCCACCAAGGGCTTCGGCTTCATCCAGCCGGACGATGGCAGCCAGGACGTGTTCGTCCACATCTCCGCTGTCGAGCGCGCCGGGATGCGTGATCTGCACGAAGGCCAGAAGCTCGGCTTCGAGGTCGCCCGCGATAGTAGATCGGGCAAGATGGCCGCCGAGCAGCTTCAGGTGGCGTAATCGAACTCTTTATCGGGGATGACCACGGATGTACTGGCATCGCCGACAAATGGTTATTCGGAAGGCCAAGCTAAATGCTTGGCCTTTTTTTATGGCTAAATAGAGCCTTACTGGATCGGAGATCCAATGACTGATTACTCCCGCAGCGCATCACTGCCGACCGCAATTTCCTGAAAGTTCAAACTCAGTCCCTGGCACGCGACCGAATCTTGTTAGAAGCCAAAACCGTCACCCATGAACGCGACGCTAACATGGCAAGGCAGAGGCAACAGCGCCTCGACAAGAACGAGGCTGACAGACAAGCTGCCTTGGCATCACCATTGACGAAGAAGCGCAACAGGCCAGCGTAAAGTACCATGCCCCGCTTCTTCTTCGACGTTTTCAACGGTGAAAGCGATACCGTCGATCTGACGGGGCAAGACCTGCAGGACGAAGACGCGGCTCGCGGGGCGGCCTTGCAGATGCTAGCCGGCATTGCGCATGACGACATTCTGCGCGGCGGCGACGCTCGAACTGCCGTGCGAGTCCGGCGAGGCAGCGTGCCTCTATACCATGTCGTCATGACACTCAGCGAGCACTGGATACGTTTGGATTCCTAAAGCGCTCCGCAAGCGCGAACAAGCGGGGTCAGTTCAACAGGGAGACGTCAAACCGAAGGTTCAGGAGCTGCTCGGTGCAGATTGGGCAGGCCATGGCGTCGGCGGCTAAGCCGCGGCCAAATGCTCAAAGCGGGGAAAGCGATTCTGATCGGGCACAAAAGCCTGCGCGGCACGTCACTTAGAGCTGAGTATCGAGCGTTGGTAATGACGCCCGCTGCTACTGCTTGGTGCGTCTCAACAAGCCAACATCGTAACCGAGCGATGCCGCTCGCTTCACCAACGCTGCATATTGCCGCTCGCTGAGCTTTGCAGACCGGGTGAGCAACCAGAGATAGCGCCCGGAGGGGTCACCGACGATGGACCATGAGTAATCGTTCGCGCGGTCGAGTACCCAATAATCGCCCTCGAAGGGCCAAGCGAACGTCACCTTGAGTTTAGTGCCGTTGGAGCCTTCGACCACTTTGGCTGTTGCCTCTGCCGATCGACTGGGACCCGCGATAGAGCCCCGACGGCAGGTGTTGATCACTCGCACGTCGCCGTTGTGTTTCGGCGTGCAAGTTTGACCCCGTGAGGCGGGGGATCGGCATCCAACTTTGACCCCCTTGAGCCGGTTTCGGTGAGACTGCCCGTCCTGGTTTCGGATGGGCGGGCGGGGGATGAAGGGCGT
>NZ_JAWDID010000061.1:0-31110 GCF_032464875.1 Allobosea rubneri | reverse complement strand
CGACGCCGACACCACCCTCACCCTGAAGGGCATCCAGCTCTCAAGCCTCGCCCAGGACGACTTCCGCTTCGCCTGAGCCCCAGGACACAGCAACGCAAAGGGAAAGGGCGCCGAACGGCGCCCTTTTTCGTGGCCGCCGGAAGCAAGCGGCCATCCGGTGGCCTCGCGGAGAGGCGGCTCAGTGCCTCATCGCGCGCAAGTCGCGGCTGCTCCGATCTGATCGGCCGCTCGCGTTCATTGCGGGGCGACCTCCAAACGATCGATTGCCGCGCTCGAGAGACACAAGCCCGATCAGCCGTATCGGGTGCCGGGCCCGAGGTCCGGGGCACCTAGACAAGCGTTCGGCGTAGATATCGGCCGCGCCCTACGGCCTCCGCGACGAGTTCTCCGTCGCGGAGCGCAAATGAGCCACGGACCAGGCTGTGGCGAACGCGGCCCTTGAAAGCCTCGAACTGCTGCTGCTCGACGAGGTCCACTATCAGCTGCGGCTTCATCGGCTGCGCTCGAGCACCCGGCCCGGGCGTGCACAGGCCGCCTTCAGCGAGCACAAGGCGATCCTGGCGGCGCTGCAGGGGCGCAACCCGGCGCAGGCCGAGGAGGTGATGCGAGCCCATGTCCGCAGCGCGCGCTTCAGCGCTCTGGCGGCAGCTGATGATGGGAAGTAGGGCGGTAGGCCCATCGCTGCGCGTACAGGGCGGCTGGGAGTCGTAATTCGCTTTCCGTTCCTCGATCAGCCGCCGGAAGCGTCGGCATCCTTCGAGCGGTCGGCGACGACGGCGCGACTCTGGCGCGGTCCTCCTGCAGCGGACCGCTAGCCGAACCAGCCGGCCTTGCCGAGCGAGCCCGGGACGGCATGGCCCAGCAATGCGGCGAGCCAGGGATCGAGCGCCGCGAGCGCGCGCCCGTCGATGTCTGACGCGATGCCCATGCCGTCGAGCAGATAGACCAGATCCTCGGTCGCGATGTTTCCGGTCGCGCGTGGCGCGAACGGGCAGCCGCCGATGCCGCCGCAGCTCGAATCCAGGATGCTGGCGCCGGCGCCCAGCGCAGCGACGGCATTTGCGATGCCGGTGTTGCGGGTGTCGTGGAAATGGGCGCGTAGCGGTAGCGCGCCCAGCCTGGCATGCGCATCGGCGAAAAGATCGCCGACCTGTCCGGGAGTTCCGACACCGATCGTGTCGGCGAGGCCGATCTCGTCGGCGCCGATATCGGCGACCCTGTCGACGATATCGAGCACTGCCGTTTCCGCAATCCTTCCTTCGAACGGACATCCGAAGGCCGCGGCGACGAGGACGTTGCGGCGGCGGCCGGCGGCCCGCGCCAAAGGCTCGATCTGTCGCCAGCCATCGAGGGTATCGGCGATGCCGCGCCCCTGGTTGCGCATGCTGAAGGTCTCGCTCGCCACGACGACATAGGTCAGCTCGTGGCAGCCGGAGGCGATGGCTCGCTCCGCGCCGCGCGCATTGAGCACGAGGCCCGAGAAGCTGACACCCTCGTGGCGGTCCTTCAGCGCGGCCATGACCGCTTCGGCATCGGCCATCTGCGGCACGCGGGCCGGGTTGACGAAGCTCGTCGCCTCGATCCGGCGCGCGCCGGCATCGATCAGCCTCGCAATGAGGGCGAGTTTGTCGTCCGTGGAGACCGGCCGCGCTTCGTTCTGTAACCCGTCGCGCGGTGAGACCTCGACGATCTCGACGCGCGCCGGCAGCATGCGGTCCGCCATGTCAGGCCACGCGGGCGAGCGCCGCGCCGATGACGCCGCTCTCGCGCAGCGCCGCCAGCCGTCCCTCGTCCAGGCCGAGCAGGCTGCCGAAGATTTCGGCATTGTGCTGGCCGAGCTCGGGACCGACATCGCGGACCTCGCCCGGCGTCGCCGAGAGCTTGGGCGCGACATTCTGCATGCGCATCTTGCCGAGCCGCGGATGGAGCACGTCGACGATGGCCTTGCGGGCCTGGAAATGCGCATCGGCCAGCATCTCGGGCGCGCGGTAGATGTCGCCGCGCGGGACGCCTGCGGCGTCGAGCTTCTCGCCGAGTTCCTCGCGCCCGAGGCCGCCCGTCCATTCGGCGATCAGCGCATCGAGTTCGGCCTGCCGCTCGCCGCGCGCCGTGTGGTTGGCGAAACGCGGGTCTGTGCCGAGTTCCGGACGGCCCATCGCCTCGGTCAGGCGGCGGAAGACGCCGTCCTGATTGGCGGCGATCAGCACGAACACCCCGTCTCTGGTCGGATAGACGTTCGAGGGCGCGACGAAAGGCAGGATCGCGCCCGTCCGCTCGCGGACATAGCCGGTCTGGTCGTATTCGGTGACGAGGCTCTCCATCACCGCCAGCACCGCCTCGTAGATCGCGCTGTCGACGACCTGGCCACGGCCGAGCCGGTCGCGGGCATGCAGGGCCATGAGCCCGCCGATACAGGCGAAGGTCGCCGCCAGCGTGTCGCCGATCGAGATGCCCATCCGACTAGGCGGCGTCGCCGGGTCGCCGACGACATAGCGCAGCCCGCCCATGGCCTCGCCGATCGAGCCATAGCCGGCCTTGCCGGCATAGGGCCCGGTCTGGCCGTAGCCGGAGACGCGGATCATGATCAGCCTGGGGTTGATCTTGGCGAGCTCCTCATAGCCCAGCCCCCATTTCTCCATGGTGCCGGGCCGGAAGTTCTCGATCAGGATGTCCGATTTGGCGACGAGGTCCCGGACGATCTGCTGGCCCTCGGCGCCGCGTGCATTGAGCTCGATCGACTTCTTGTTACGGGCGACGACCGGCCACCAGAGCGAGACGCCCTGGGGCTTCTCGCGCCCCCATTCGCGCATCGGGTCGCCGATGCCGGGCTGCTCGATCTTGATGACCTCGGCACCGAAATCGGCCAGCAGCTGACCGCAGAAGGGGCCGGCGAGAAGCTGCCCCATCTCGATCACCCGGATATCGGACAGCGGGCCGGACCGGCCGGCCGCGTTGGCGCTGGCATTGCTCATCATGGACTCCTGATTGTCTTGCGCGTGGGTTGTCGCGGCCTATTCAGCCGCGACGCCGAGGGCGCGCCCGGCGCGCAGCTCGGCGATGACCTCGTCCGTCGAGGCGACCCGGCCCCAGAGCCGCGAGAAACCCTTGAGGGTGGCGTTCTGCATCTCGTCGCTGCAGGTTCCGGTCGCGTCCGAGACCATCACCACGCCGAAGCCGCGGTCGGAGGCCTCGCGCGCCGTCGTCTCGACGCAGTTGTTGGTGGAGACGCCGGTGACGACGATCGTCTCGATGCCGAGGCCACGCAGCGCGGATTCGATGCCCGAGGAGGCGAAGGCGCCCTGGGTGCGCTTGTTGATCACTAGCTCGCCCGGCAGCGGCTTGATCTCGTCGACGATCTCGTGCTCGCGGTTGCCGATCGTGTTCTTGGTTGCGGTGAAGAAGGCGCGGGTGCTCGGCGCCGCATCGGCATAGTCCGGCAATTCGCAGCCGAGGGTGACGTAGACCACCCGGGCGCCGAGCTCGCGCCAGGCGTCGAGCAGGCGCTTCGTGTTGGGGAGCACGAGCTTCTCGATCCGGTCGAAGCGGTAGCTCGCCTCGTCGAGCTTGCCTTGGCTCGCGAGCAGAGCGCCGAGCCCGTGCTCGCGGCTGCCCGAGGCATATTGCAGGTCGACCGGGATCAGGGCGGTCTTGGCGGGATCGATGGCGACCTTGCGGGTGAAGGCTTCGATGTATTCGGGATGCATGGCGTTTCTCCTAGGGATCAACCGAGCAGGAACAGGGCCGGCAGATAGGTGATGAGCAGAAGGGCGAAGGTCAGCGTCAGGATGAAGGGCACGACGCCGCGG
This sequence comes from Allobosea rubneri, assembly GCF_032464875.1. Taxonomy (NCBI): domain Bacteria; kingdom Pseudomonadati; phylum Pseudomonadota; class Alphaproteobacteria; order Hyphomicrobiales; family Alloboseaceae; genus Allobosea; species Allobosea rubneri. Next base: position 27,304 of record NZ_JAWDID010000061.1, on the reverse strand, counting down.
ACGATGGTCTCCAGCGGCGTGCGCGAGATGCTGCCGATGACGAAGAGGTTCATCCCGACCGGCGGCGTGATCGAAGCGATCTCGATGTTGATGCAGAGGATGATCGCGAAATGGATCAGGTCGATCTCGAGCAGCCGCAGGCTTGGCAGCAGCATCGGCATGATCACGGTGAGGATGGTGATGCCGTCGAGGAAACAGCCGAGGATGAGCAGGAGGATGTTGATGATCAGCAGGAACTGCCATGCCGACAGGTTGAGCGCCTCGACGGCGCCGACGATCGCCTGCGGGATGCCGGCCAGCGTCGACAGCATGCCGATGAAGATCGCCCCGGCGAGGATGATCAGGATGGTCGCCGTCATGCGCGCGCTGTCGACGAACAGCGCCGGCAGGTCGGCCAGCGACATGCTGCGATAGATCAGGAGTCCGGCGATCAGGCCATAGATCGCCGAGACCGCGGCGGCTTCCGTCGGCGTGAAGATGCCACCATAGATGCCGCCGAGCACGATTCCGGGCATGACCAGGGCCGGCAGAGCCTTGATTCCGGTCTGCAGGATCTCGGTTGCCGAGAAGCGCTCGGCGCGGCTCCAGCCATTGCGCAGGCACAGCGCGAAGGCGACGAGGCCGATCAGCGTGGCGAGGAAGATGCCGGGCAGGATGCCGGCGGTGAACAACTCGGCCACCGAGACCTTGGCGATGGCCCCGTAGATGACGAAGACGATGCTGGGCGGGATCAGGATGCTGAGCGTGCCGCCAGCGGCCATGATGCCCGACGAGAAGGAGCGCGGGAAGCCGAGCCTGTCGAGCTCCGGGATGGTGACGCGACCGAGCGCGGCCGCGGCCGCGGCCGAGGATCCGCTCATCGCCCCGAAGATCGCGGAGGCCAGGACTGCGCCGACTGCAGGGCCGCCGGTGATCGGCCGGGTCAGCGCCCGCATGAAGCCGTAGAGGTAGGTGGCGAGGTGGCCCTTCACCATGATGTTGCCGGCCAGCACGAAGAACGGGATGGCGAGCAGGACGAAGCTGTCGAGATTGGCGAATTGCGATTGCGCGAGCTGGGTGAACGAGGTGCCGCCGAAGAACGCCACCGCGCCCAGCCCGACCAGCCCGAGTGCGAAAGCCACAGGCACGCCGATAGCCAGCAGCAGAAACAGCGCGCAGACGATGAACAGGGTCATTGGACACCAACGGTTTCGGGCTGGACCGCGGCAGCTGCGGGCTCGCGGGCGGTGTGCACTGCCTTGGCGAGGAAGCGCAGGGTCATGATCGCGAAGCCGACTGGCACGACCGCCTGGAAGACGTAGATCGGGATCGCCAGCGAGCTGTCGGCCGAGAATAGGCCGAGTTCGACACTGTCCTTGACCCAGCGATAGCCGAAATAGCCGACCGTGCCTGTGAAGGTGGCGCAGAGCAGCGACACCAGCACCTCAAGCGCCCGCCGCGCAGGCGGCGAGAGAAAGCTGATCAGCAGCTCGACCCGGATGTGGTCATCGGTGCGGACGGCGGCGGCCGCACCGAAATAGGTCGAGACGATGATGAGGTAGCGCGAGAGCTCCTCGGACCAGAGATGGGAGGTGTTGAAGATCGACCGCCCGGTCATTTCGAAGCAGACGACCGCGAGACAGGCAAAGAGGGCAAGCCCCGCGAGCCAGTCGTCGAGCCGGTTGAGCCAGCGCAACATGCTACACCTCCCACCAGTCCGATCAGCCGCCGAAGGTCCGCATCTTCTCGATGAGCGGCTTGCCGAACTGCTTCTCGGCGGCCTCCCAGACCGGTGACATGGCCTTGGCCCAGGCCTTGGCTTCGTCGGCGGTCTGCTCGTGGAACTTGACCCCCTTCTGCGCGAGATCGGCCTTGGCGGAGTCGGCGGCCTGGCGAGCGCGCGGCTTGTGGCCGACCATGGTCTCGGTCGCGGCGTCGCCGATCAACTTGCGGTCGGCCTCCGAGAGGCTGTCCCAGAACTTGCCGTTCACCGTCCAGGGATAGAAGGCGAAGAAATACTTGGCGTAGGTGATGTTCTTGATGCTCTCGTAGAAGCGGTAGCTCTGGAAGGCGTCGAGCGGCGTGTTCAGCCCGTCGATCACGCCCTGCTGGATCGAGGTCGAGACTTCCGTGATGTTGATCGCGACCGCGGTCGCGCCGATGGCCGAGAGCGCGGCGGCATTGGTCTTGCCGACGGCGCGCAGCTTCAGCCCCTTGAAATCCTCCGGCTTGATGATCGGGCCCTTGCGCGAGCCGGGCACGACATAGTCGTAGGGCAGCATGCCGAGCACCCTGACGCCCTTGCTCTCGAGCTCGGCGAACGCCTCCTTCTGGAAGGCCTTGTCGTCCATCGCCTTGTAGAAGGCCTCATGCGTCGGGAAGGCGTAGGGCAGGTCGAAGACGCTCATCTTGGGGGAGACGCCGACCCAGTAGGCGGAGACCAGCGTGGTCATTTCCGCGTCGCCACGAACCACGCCCTGCAGCAGGTCGAGGCCCTTGAGCAAGCTGCCATTCGGATAGAGCTGGACCTTGATGCGCCCGTTCGAGCGTTCCTCGACCAGCTTCTTGAAGGCCTGGTTGGCGAGGCCGGGCGCGACGTCATCCGCATATTCGAACGGGAAGCGGATGGTGATCGACTTCTCCTGGGCCTGCGCGCCGCCGACGGCGCCGAGCGCGAGCGTGGAGGCGATGGCGGCGACCGCGTGGCGGCGGGTGATGGACATGGTTTTCTCCCCTCTGATTTGTCTTCTTCCCGGAGACGGCCGGGGCCGGCAGGCTCAGTGCTTTCCCAGGAAATCGAAGAGCAGCTCCGAGAAGCGCGCCTTCATCGCCTTGCCGGCGATGACATGGGCCGCCTCGGCGAGCAGGTAGCCTTCCGCGCCCGGGATGGCGTCCTGGATCGGCTGGGTCGTCCTGGGGCCGGTGACCTGATCGAGCCCGGCATGCAGCACGAAGGTCGGCGCCTTGATCTCTCCGGCGCGCCCGGTGGTGTCATGGGCGATGCAGGCGTCGATCAGCCGCGAATGTGCGGGGTAGCGCCCGTTGAGATGGCCCCAGACGCCATCGACGCCGAGCAGCCGGTCGATATTGCGGTTGTAGTACTCCGGCTCGAAGGACAGGACCGTCACCGCGTGCTGGAAGGCCAGGAAGCCCATGTCGCGGTGAACGTTGCGGAACAGCTCGAGCTGGTCGGTGAGGAAGCGGTCGGTCTTCAGCCAGGCCCCGGTGTTGACCATCGAGCGAACAAGCTGCGGATGGCTGATCGCCATCTCCTGGGCGATGCAGGCGCCCATGCCGATCAGGCCGATCACATGCGCGTTCGGGATCTCCAGATGGGAGAGCAGGCCGATCGCGTCGTCGGCATACATCCGGGTCGTCGCCGGCTTGTCGAGCTCGTCGCCGGAATCGCCGATGCCGCGATGGTCGAAGATCACCACGGAATAGCGGTCGGTCAGGCCCCAGGGCAGGTGATGGTGCTCGCCATGGCAGAAGGTGCCCCAGCCGCCCATCAGCAGGACGGGTTCGCCCTTGCCGTGGATCTCGTAGTTCATGTCGTGGCCGTTGATACGGGCGATCGGCATCGTCTTTCCTCGTCGGTCGGTCTGGCGTCAGGACGCCGTGAGCTTGCGGATTTCGGCCATGCAGGTTTCGGCATCGACCACGTCGGCATAGCGACGGCCGACATCGAGCAGATTGGCGCGGTGCGCCTCCAGGCCCATGTCGCCGACGCAGTCCTCCGGGACGATCGTCCGGAAACCATAGGAGAAGCAGTCGATGATCGAGGCGCGCACGCAGCCGCTGGTCGTGCAGCCAGTGACGATCACCGTGTCGACCTGCGCCTTGTTCAGGTAGGAGACCAGTGGCGTGCCGAAGAAGATCGACGGCGCAGCCTTGACGAAATTGACGTCATAGGCGGCGTCGTGGATGCGCGGATCCATCTCCGTCGGCCGGTCGCCATGGAACATGCCGTCGCGTACGGCGCTCGCCTTCCACAGGATCATGTCCTTCTCGCCGCACCAGGCCGTGCGGCAGGTCGCGACCGGCACGCTGTTGGCCCGGGCGAAGGCGAGCAGCGCCGAGGTGCGCTCGACGGCGGCGTGGATGTGGCTGGACTGGCCAAGCGGATAGGCGGGATCGGTGAAGGCGAGCTGGAAATCGACCACGATCACCGCCGGGCGCTTGCCCCAGCCGATCCCGATCTCGCCATAGCCGCCGGCTTCGAAGCTCATGCGTCCACCCCGTCCTTCTCCGAAATCGCCTCCCGCAGCCGCGGCACGCTCAGCCGCGGGCGCGCCGGCTCGTGCCGGAACTTGATTGCCGGCCCGATCTGTCGGCTCGCGCCGTCACCCAGCACCATGCCGCGATGCAGAGCGTGCGGGTCGTCGAACGCCTCGCTGATGCGCTTGACCGGCGCGAAGCAGATGTCGCGGTCGGCGAACCATTCGACCCATTCCGCCTGGCTGCGCTGCGCGAAAGTCTCGGACAGGAAGGCGATCACCGGTGCCTGGTGCGGGCCGGGACCTGCCTCGCAAAGCCCGGCCAGCTCGGGGCGATCTAGGGCGGTCAGCAGGTTACGGATGAATTTCGCTTCTTGGCCGCCGAGGACGATGTGGCGCGCGTCTGCCGTCGCATAGATCCGGTAGAAGGCTGCGCCGCCCATGCTGCGCTCATGCTTCGGCACGGGATCGCGGCCATGGGCGAAGGCCGGGCCGACGACATTGGGATAGGCGGCGAGCACCGCGTCGTGCATCGACATGTCGAGATAGTCGCCGCGCCCTGTCCGTTCGCGGCGCAGCAGCGCCATCAGCACACCGGACAAAGCCTGCAGCGAACTCAGCATGTCGGCGGCGGGGATGCCGGGAATGGCGGGAGCGCCGTCCTGCCCTTCATTGATAGAAATCGCTCCGCCGAGGGCCTCGACGGCGAGATCATGGGCGGGACGGTCGCGATAGGGGCCGTCCTGGCCGAAGGCGCTGATCGAGCAGTAGACCACGCGGGGATTGCGGGCACTGACCGTCTCGTAATCGACGCCGAGACGCCGCACGACGCCGGGCCGGAAGGTCTCGATGACGACATCGGCCTCGTCGCAGAGCTTCAGCAGCCTGTCGCGCTCAGACGGCTTTTTTAGATCGATAACAATGCTCTCCTTGCCGCGGTTCATGTTACGGAAGAATACGGTTTCGCCGTCGACACGCGGGCCGATCTCCCGGCCGGGATCACCGCCCGGCGGCTCGATCTTCAGGACCTGCGCGCCGTGATCGGCGAGCGTCATCGTCAGATAGGGCCCCGGCAGGAAGACCGAGAGATCGACGACGCGGAGACCTTCGAGCTTCATCGTCCTTGTCCTAGGCCGCCGCGCCGGCGCGTAGCGCCGCGATCTCGTCGGCACCGAAGCCGATCCCGCGCAGCACGCTTTCGGTATCCGCGCCGAGCGGGCTGCAGGCGCTCGCCTGCGGCCGCTCGCCATTGATCCGCAGCGGGCTCGCCAGGCAGCGCAGGTCCGGGCGCTGCGGGTGAGGCACCTGCGTGACCATGCCGATGCGCTCGACGAACGGGTTGGCGAAGGCCTGGGGGATGTCGAACACCGGCGCCACCGGCAGCAGCCCGTTCAGGCGCGAAAGCCATTCCTGGGTGCCCGCCTTGGCGAATTCCGCGTCGAGTTCCTGGGTCAGCAGGCCGCGATTGGCCCGCCTGGCCTTCATGGTCGAGAAGCGTTCGTCGCTCACCAGATCGGCCCGGTTCATGGCGCCGACCAGCGCGTTGAAGAACTTGTCGGTCATGCACATGATGAAGAGCCAGCCATCGGCCGTCTCGAAGGTCTGCACCGGCACCGCCGAAAGATGCGCGCTGCGCGCCATTCGCGCCGGCACGTCGCCCTCGTTCAGGTACCAGGTCGCCGGATAGGAGAGCTGGTGCAGCGCGACGTCGAACAGGCAGGTATCGACATCGGCGCCGATGCCGCTGGTGCGCGCCTTCAGGATGGCCGCGAGCAGGCCGACCGCGCCGGTGATGCCGGTCATGAAGTCGATCATCGACAGGCCGAGCCGCGTCGGGGCGCCGTCGGGCTCGCCGGTGACGCTCATGATGCCGGTCTCGGCCTGCATCAGGTAGTCATAGCCCGGCCAGCCACGCCGCTCGTTCTCGCGGCCATAGGCCGAGATGTGAAGGCAGACGATGCGCGGGTTGACCGCTCTGAGGGCGTCATAGGTCAGGCCGAGCTTGTTGGGCTGGTCGCCGCGCAGATTGTTGACGACCGCATCGGCCGTCGCGACGAGCCGGCGGAAGGCCTCTGCTCCAAGCGGCGTCTTGAGGTCGAGGGTGACGCTCTTCTTGTTCAGGTTGAAGGTCTGGAAATACTGGCTGTCGGCCTGGCCGAGCATGTGCGGGCCGACATGGCGCGAGGCGTCTCCCCCGAGCGCCGGGTTTTCGATCTTGATCACCTCGGCGCCGAGATCGGCGAGCGCCATCGAGCCATAGGGCCCGGCTCCGAATTGCTCCAGCGTCAGGACGCGCAGGCCGGCGAGCGGGCTCATGCGGCGGCACTCCTCTTGATCCACTGCTTGGAAATGATGATGCGCTGCATCTCGTTGGTGCCTTCGCCGATGCACATCAGCGGCGCGTCGCGGAAGTAGCGCTCGATGTCGAACTCCTTCGAATAGGAGTAGCCACCATGGATGCGCATGCTCTCGAGGCTGTTCTCGACGGCGGCTTCTGAGGCGAAGTATTTCGCCATGCCGGCCTCCATGTCGCAGCGCTCGCCGCGGTCATAGGTCTGGGCGGCATCGAGGGTCAGAAGCCGCGCCGCGCGCGCCCGGGTGACCATCTCGCCGAGCTTGAGCTGGATCGCCTGATGCTCGGCGATCGGCTTGCCGAAGCTGCGGCGCAGCTGGGCGTATTCCGTCGCCAGGCGCAGCGCGCCTTCGGCGAGGCCGACCCCGCGGGCGGCGACGTTGATGCGGCCGAGTTCGAGCCCGCCGGTGGCCTGCTGGAAGCCCTGGCCCTCGACGCCGCCGATCAGATGGCTCTCGTCGAGCTCGTAGTCGTCGAAGACGAGTTCGGCCGAGTCGATGCACTTGTAGCCAAGCTTCTCGATCTTCTTGCCGACGCGGAAGCCTTCCTTCTTGGGTGCGAGGAAGAGGCTCATGCCCTTGTGGCGCGGCTCGGCGCCGGGATCGGTCTTGACCAGCAAGGCGAAGCAGGAGCCTTCGATGCCGTTCGAGATCCAGGTCTTGGTGCCGTTGATGATGTAGCGGTTGCCTTCGCGCCGTGCCGTCGTCCGGATCGCCTGGAGGTCGGTGCCGCAATCCGGCTCGGTCAGGGCGAGCCCGCCGCGCACCTCGCCGCTGGCGAAGCGCGGCAGCCATTCCGCCTTCTGCTCGGGCGTGCCGAAGCGCTCGACGGCGGCGGCCATGATCAGATGCGAATTGAAGATGCCGGTGATCGCCATCCAGACATCGGAGATGCGCATGACGATCTTGGCATAGGTCGTGGCCGGCAGGCCGAGGCCGCCATAATCCTGGCCGATCGTCGCGCCGAACAGCCCGAGTTCCTTCATCTGCTCGACGATCTGGGCGGGATAGATATCGTCATGGTCGTGCTGGCGCACCACCGGCCTGACCTTGGTGTCGAGCCAGCGATCGATCGTGTCGAAGAGGGCCTGTTCCTCGTCGGCGAGCAGGGGGGCGTTGCGCATCGGCCGGCTCAATAGTTGGCGGCGTCGTCGACGCCGTGGCCGCGCTTCGGGACCAGCATCGAGCGGACGAAGTCGCAGACGGCGACGCCGTCCTGGTTACGGCCGATCGTCTTGACCGTGACGATGCCGTCTCCCGGCCGGCTCGCGGATTCGCGCTTCTCGAGCACTTCGGTCTCCGCATAGAGCGTGTCGCCGCAGAACACCGGCGCGGTCAGGCGGATCTCCTTCCAGCCGAGATTGGCTTTGGCCTTTTGCGAGACGTCGGAGACACTCATGCCGACCACGATCGACAAGGTGAGGGGGCTGGCGACGAGGAGGCGGCCGAACTCCGAATGGGCCGCATATTCGCGGTCGAAATGCAGCGGATGGGTGTTCATCGTGAGCAGCGAGAACCAGGTGTTGTCGGTCTCGCTGATGGTGCGGCCCGGCCGGTGCTCGTAGACATCGCCGATCGCGAACTCTTCGTAATAGCGACCGAAGGTTTCGCGATAGCGCTGCTGGGCTAGGGTTCTGACGGCATCACGCATGGCGGCTCGTAGGGCTGCTGATATGTCCGGACAACTTTCAATGATATGTCCGGCCAGTCAACCGTCTGCGTACGCTGCGTCGCATTAAATCGATGCTGCGATGCAGTAGTCGATTGCGCGACCTTCTCCGCGAAATGTAGTTCGCACTGCGATTTCGTAGCGATCTAGGGCGGTTCCTGGCAAAGACCCTCATACGTCTGTCCTTTCTCTCGTCAGAACGTCTATGTTGCCGGCGAGATTTCGCTGCTGGAGTCGTTGCGCGGGATAGTCTAGATTAGTCCGGATAAATCATCAGGGATCGCGATGGATCGGGACAGCATGGACGGAACGGCGAAGGGGTCGCCGAAGGAGCCCGGTGTGGCCTTGGATGCAGCCGGCTCGCCGCTCTATCAGCGGATCGCTCAGACGCTGCAGGCGGAGATCGAGGCCGGGGCGTTCGCCGTCGGCTCGATGCTGCCGACCGAAAGCGAGCTATGCGCGCGCTTCGATGTGAGCCGGCACACGATCCGCGATGCTCTGCGCGTGCTCGGCGAGTTGGGGATGGTCTCGCGGCGGCGCGGCTCGGGGACGCTGATCGCGGCAGGTGCCCCGACCACCCGCTATGTCCAGGCCATGCGCTCGCTGGAGGAGCTGACGCAGTACGCGCACGACACGCAATACGAGATCCAGAGGGTCGAGCGTGTCGCGATCACCGCAGATGTCGCCCTGCTCATCCCTGCGCCGATCGATTCGGCCTGGATGCGGCTGGAAGGCATACGCTGGCGGCCGCATGCGGCCGAGCCGATCTGCGCGACCGCGGTCTTCGTGCATTCGCGCTTCGCCGAGCATCTTCACGACGTCACGTCCGCCGAGGGGCCGGTCTACGATCTCATCGAGCGCCGCTCGGGCGAGCGCATCGCCGAAGTCGTCCAGGAAATCTCGGCGGAGCCGCTGCCGCGCTTCGCGGCGCGGTCGCTGGGCCTGCGCACCGGCGCGCCCTCACTGCGCTTCGTCAGGCGCTATATCGATGATAGCGGCTCGACGATGCTGACCTCGATGAACTGGCATCCGGCCGAGCATTTCGTCTACCGGATGAGGCTGAAGCGGGACGGTTAGAGCGGAAATCCATCCTGGGCCGTACATGATAGCCTGAATGGGCTGCCTGCGTGGCCTTCGCTTGCCCCGAGACATGCCGCAGGCCGACGGTCACGAAAAAGGGCGCCATTTGGCGCCCTTTCCTTTTGCGTTGCTGTGTCCTGGGGCTCAGGCGAAGCGGAAATCGTCCTGGGCGAGGCTGGAGAGCTGGATGCCCTTCAGGGTCAGGGTGGTGGCGGCGTCGACGGTGAAGACCGTGTCGGCGCCGAGCTGCGCCGCGCTCTCCATGGCGGCCTCGAAATCGGCGAAGAGCCCGACCGAGAACTCCAGCACGTCCGAGGACGAGCCGGTCGTCTTGAAGTCGGTGATCACGTCCTTGCCGAAGCCGGCCGCGAAGACGAAGACGTCGTGGCCGGAGCCGCCGGTCAGGATGTCGTCGCCGGCGCCGCCCTCGATCCGGTCGTCGCCCGAGCCGCCGTCGATGACGTCGTTGCCGGCGCCGCCAAAGACGAGGTCGTCGCCCGAGCCGGCATCGATCACGTCGTCGCCTTCGCCGCCCTCGACAAGGTCGTTGCCGGAGCCGGCCCTGATCACGTCGTTGCCGCTGCCGCCGAAGACGTCGTCGTCGCCGGAGCCGCCATCGAGCGAATCGTCGCCGGCCCCGCCCCAGAGCGTATCGTTACCGGCGCCGCCCTTCAGCGTGTCGTTGCCGGCGCCGCCGTCGAAGGCGTCATCGCCATTGCCGCCGGTGACGACATCGTTGCCGGCCCCGAAGAGCAGCTTCTCGATGTTGCTGAAGCTGTTGGTGCCGATGCCTTCGCCCGAGGCCTTGCCGGCCGCGAAGTCGACGCTGATCGCCCCGGTCGCGGCCGAGAGGTCGAGCGTGTCGAAGCCGTCGCCGCCATCGATCACGTCATGGCCCGGCCCGGCGACGATCAGGTCGTCGCCGCCACCCGCCCGGATCACGTCGTCGCCGGCCCCGCCGACCAGGCGGTTGGCGCCGTCATCGCCGATCAGGGTGTCGTTGCCCGCGCCGCCGATGACGTTCTCGATCGAGATCAGCTCGTCCTCGCCACTCTCGTCGCCGAAGGCGATGCCCTGCAACAGGTCGACGGTGACGCCGGCGGTGTCGTCGGAATAGTCGGCGGTGTCGCTGCCGTCGCCGCCATCGAGCCGGTCGTCCTCGACGCCGCCCATCAGCACGTCGTCGCCCGCGCCGCCGAACAGCAGATCGTCGCCGGCGCCGCCCTTGAGGACGTCGTCGCCATCCTCGCCATGCAGTTCGTCATCGCCGTCGCCGCCATCGACCACGTCGTTGCCCGCACCGGCCTGAACCAGATCGTCGCCCGCACCGGCCAGGATCACGTCGTCGCCGACCGTCCCGACGAGTTCGTCGTCGCCAGGCGTGCCGACGATCGGCCCGCCCGGAGGCAGGACGCTTTCGCTGGAGAGGTCATAGACCAGCACGTTGTCGAAGGAGACACCGGCGCTGTCCCAGGAGAACAGGCCGACCGTGCCCTTGCTCTGGGCATGATCCTCGATCGCATAGGCGAAGAGGGCGAGGCCATCGACATAGGCCTGGATCTTGCCGCCCTTGACCTCGACGCGCAGGTCGAAAGCCTGGCCCGGCGTGTACTTGGCCGGGTACTGGTTGAGATAGCGCTCCACCCCATCCTTGACCTGGATGAGCTGGAACAGGCTGCCGGCGCCGTTGCCCGGGGTGCGATCGTAGTTGCCGTTCGCGTCGAGCTCGAGCTTGTAGTAGTTGTTCGCGTCCTGGTAGTAGAACAGCAGGCCGAGTGCGCCGTTGTCGGGCGACTGGATCGTCGCCTCAACCGCATAGTCGGTCCACTCCTTGGCCGCAGCGTCGTTGTAGAGCGCGTAGGTACCCTTGCGCAGCACGTTGACGCCGTCGCCGAGCGGGCTCCAGCCGGTCTTCCAGGGATCGGAATTGGAGGCGCCGCTCCAGGTCAGCTGCCGGCTCTTGAGATCCGAGAGCTGGACCAGGGCGCCGTCGCGCAGTTCCCATTGCGAGCCGGTGCCGTTCGGGCCGACGCCGCCCATCTCGCCCTCGTCGACGATCGTCCAGCCAGCGAAGTTGCCGCCGCCGAAGCCTTCCGAGAGCAGGACGCGGGCCTTGGAGACCGCATCGACCGTGACCTTGTCCGTCGCGGTCTTGCCGCTGGCGTCAGTGACGGTCAGCGTCAGCACCTGCTTCACCGCGTCGAGTTCGAGCTGCGCGGTCCTGCCCTGCGCGACGACATTGCCGTCGGCATCGGTCCAGACATAGCTGACGATCTCGCCGAGACCGTAGCTGCCCTTGCCGTCGAGCTCGACCAGGACGCGGCCATTGCCGTCGGCATCGACCGGGCGCAGGTCGTCGCCGGCATGCGCCGTCAGCGCCACCTTGTTGACCGTGACGTTGTCGAACTGCGAGCTGCGCTGCGTATCCGAGTAGAAGCCGACCGAGCCGCCGGCGAGCGGTGCGGGATCGACGACCTCGCCGAACAGATTCTGGCCGTCGAGGAAGGCGCTGATCCGGTCGTCGACCACGACGACCTTGAGCTGGAAGTCGCGGCTCCAGGGCGTGCCGCCGAATTCGCGGGCGAGCACGGTCTCGGCGCCGTTCTGGACCTTGATCAGCGAGCGGGTATTGGTCTCGCCGTTGAGCACCACCTTGTAGTGGTTCGCGGCGTCCTTGTAGTAGAACACCACGCCGATGCCGTCATTGTCGGTCGCCTTCAGCGTCGCCTCGAAGGCGTAGTCCGACCAGGAGGCCGCGGCGGCGGCCTTCCAGACCAGGATCTTGCCCGCCGCGTCGGACTGCTCGAAGACGCGGCCTTCCGGCGCATCCTGTCCTTCGGCCGTCGTGCCGCGGGTCGCCGCCGTGCCCTTGACGATGAAGGTGCCGGTGCCGCTGTCGAAGCTGGCATGCTGGGCGCTGCCGGTGCCGAACTCATCGGTCCAGGACGGGGTGCCGAAGTCGATCTGCACCGCATTGGCGCTCGGCTTCGCCTCCATGATGCCGCCGGCCTTGACGCCGCCGAGGGCCGCGATCTCGGCATCGCTGAGCACCTTGTCGGTGAACAGGAAGCTCGAGGCATAGCCCGGCCAGGTCTCGCCGCTCTCGTCGGCGAAGAGCAGGAAGCCCTTGCTCATGTCGATCTGGTAGCGGGCGTAGTTCCCGGCGGACTGGACGGTGTCGCCGACCTTCACGCCGTCGATGTACTTGGTGATCAGGACGTTGTCGCCGCGGTCGGTGATGGTGAAGGCGATGCGGTGCCAGGCGCCGTAGTTCACGGTGCCCTCATAGTCGCTGTTGATGCCGATGCCGCCGCGCGTGCCGCTGACATGCTTCATCGCCAGATCCTGATCGCTGGTATTGGTCAGGTCGGTCTGGAGGAAGGAGAAGTAGCTGGCGACGCCGGGCGTGATCAGCAGGTCGTAGACCAGCGAATAGGACTTCGCGACCGTGCCCGGCGCGACGTCGAGCTTCACCAGCACGCCGCCATCGGCCTGGCTGAGCTTCGGCAGATAGGTGACCTTGGCATCGCCGGTCGTGCCCGGCAGCGCCGCGATGCCGTGGGCGGCGGTGGTGGCATTGGCGAATTGCGGGCCGAGCGTGCCGGTGCCCCAGCCAGCGGCATTGCCGTCGTTGAAATTGTCGACGAGCAGGGTGTCGGCGTTCGAGACGGTGATGCGGACCTCGTCGGTCGAGACGCGGCCGGCGCTGTCGGTCACCGTCAGGGTGAGCTGGTGCTGGCCGGCAGCGAGCTGCAGCGTCGGCGTCGCGCCCTCGGCAACGAGATTGCCGTCGCGATCAGTCCAGACATAGGTCAGGCCGGCGTCGTTGTTGGGGTTCAGCGTCCAGCCGCCGTCGAGGGTCACGGAAGCCTTGTCCTGGCCGGCCTCGGCCGAGACGAACTGGTCATTGCCGGCCTTGGCGATCGCCGGAACCTCAGGCGTGCCCATGTCGACGTTCGAGAACGTCTCCTCGTGGCCGCGATATTCGCCGGTCAGGCCGTCGCGATCGAGCTCGCCATCGCCGCGCACCGAGTCGAAATAGTCGTCGAGCTCGGTGAAATAGGTCGAGGTGTAGACGGCATTGTTGTCGGGATCGATGGTCAGCAGGCGGATGGCGCCGTTGCCGCCATTATTGCCGGCGCCCGCGCCGGCGCCGCTGGTGATCTCGCTGGCCACGCCGTTCTGGTAGTTCACCATCATCTGGTGGACCGGATTGCCGAACTGGTCGTAGCTCACCAGGGTCTCGGCGCCGTCGCCGAAGATGTGGCCCGAGAAGGTGAAGGTGACGTTCGGGTATTTCTGGATCAGCTCGCGATACATGGTCTCGCCGTCATTGGCGCCATGCACGCTGTTGCCGATCCCGTAATCATAGCCGGTGCCCTCGTCATAGAGCGGCGCGCCGGTGGCGTCGTGGCGCCCGGCCCAGTTCATGTAGGAGTGGTTGGCCAGGATGACGCGATGATCGAGATGGCCCTCGATGACCTCACCGGCCCAGCGCAGCACGTCGTCGCGCGGTCCGAATTCGAGGCTGAGCACCAGCCATTTCGTGCCGTCGGGCGCGGCGAAGGTATGGTAGTTGTTGGCGCTGCGGTTCGGCTCCATGTCGTAGACGCCGCCGAAGGTGCCGGGATTGGTCGCCGCCTGCTTCTCGGGGGAGAAGCGGATGTCGAGCGGATTGGTCGAGTGGTTGGCCGCGTTGCCGGTGTTCTGGTCGTGGTTCCCGGGCAGCAGCGAATAGGGGATCTTGCCGTCGAGGATACGCAGGGCCTCCTCGGCGAAGGGCCAGTGGCTGGCGTCGTTGTTGTTGGTGGTGATGTCGCCGACATGGATGACGAACTGCAGCCCGAGGCTGTCCTTGTTCTCCACCAGCCAGTTGGTCATGTTCTTGAAGATGCCGACGCGCGCCGCGTTGGTGTAGTCCTGCGTGTCGGGCAGAACGGCGATCGTATAGGCGTTTTCGCCGGCGACGCGGACGCGGACATTGTCGGTGACGCTATGGCCGCTGGCGTCGGTCGCGGTGATCGCGAGATCGGTGTAGCCGAGCGCGTCGGTGTAATCGATGACGAGCTTGCCGTCCTCGATCGCGACGTCTGCGATGCTCGGGTCGCTGCTGGTGACCGAATAGGTCAGCCCGGTGCCGGCGAACACGGTGCCGAGGTCGATGACACGGTCTTCGGCGCCACGCTTGGCGATATAGTCGAGAACGGAGTTGCTGATCGTCGTCATGAGGTTTGCCTCTGCTACGGTCTGAACATCGGCACGTTCGGTCACCGCGCTTCCGAACGTGATGAAATTGCGGTTAAGACCGGTAGGAACCCGATGTGACGGATCGTTGAAATCGAACCGGCCCAGGTCATCGAAAGTTGCGATACCCCACATCGAATTATTGACGATTGCTGTGCCGGCAAACCTAGTGGCGAGACTCTATTTGCCTAGTCTTTCGCGGCAGGCCCGGCACGCTGTCACAAATCCGCATTGCGGCGTCGCTAGAGGTCCGGGCCCAACGGCGTGAGTTGAGAGCATGGCATCGGTCACGCAGCTTCGGGCTTTCCATTTCGTCGCGACCGCCGGCGGCTACTCCCAGGCCGCGCGCGAGATGTCGGTCAGCCAGTCGACCTTGTCGGGGCAGGTCCGCCAGCTCGAAGCGATCTCTGGCGTCGTGCTGTTCGAGCGTGGTCCACGCGGCGCGACGCTGACCGAGGATGGCGAGGCGCTCTTCCAGGTCACCTCGCGCCTGTTCTCCGCGTTGTCGGAAGCCGGGCGCATGCTCAAGAGCCGAAAGGCGGAGGGCGGCCGGCTGCGGCTTGCCTCGGACGGCACCGTGCATTCCCTGCCGATCCTCAGCGCGCTGCGCCGGCGGCGGCCCAAGCTGATGTTCTCGATCCAGCTGCAGAATTCCGACAGCGTGATCGAGCAGGTCGTCCAGTACCGGGCCGATGTCGGCATTACCGCGCAGATGCCGCAGGACAGCCGCTTCCATGTCCAGCCATTGACCAGCATGAAGGTCGGCATCTGCATGCCGGAGGACCATCCCTGGGCGCAGCGTCGCGCCATCGCCGTGCGGGAACTGCACGGGCTGCCCTTCGTGCTGCGCGAGCGCGGCTCCCGCACGCGGGAGGTGTTCGAGCAGAACCTCAGCGCCCATAGCGTCACCCTGGGCGAGGTGATCGAGGTTTCGACGCGGGACGGCGTTCGCGAGACCGTCGCCGCCGGCTTCGGTCTCGGCGCGATCGCCGACCTCGAATTCGGCTACGATAGTCGCCTGCGCTATCTGCCGCTGCAGGACGCCGGCATCGCCATCAACGAATATGTCGTCTGCCTCGGCGAAAGGCGCCGCACGCCGATGATCGCCGATTTCCTGCGCTGTGCCGCCGACGCGTTCCAGCCGGCCGATGCGGTCGGCCGTTCAGGCCCCGAGGCGGCCTGAACGGCGCGTTTCCAACGAAATCCCGCCGGCTAGTGGCGGAAGCTGCGCGCGATCTGGTCCTGGAACGGCTTGGCCAGATAGGCGAAGGCGGTGCGCGTCCCGGTCTGGATGAAGGTCTCGACCGGCATCCCCGGAAGCAGGACCTTGCCGTCGAGGCGGTTTGTCTCGGCCCGGTCGAGCGCCACGCGCACCGTATAGAACGAGGCGCCGGTCTGCTGGTCGGTGCTGGCATCGGCCGAGACATGGATCAGCCGGCCCTTCAGGTCCGGCGTCGTCGCGCTGTCGAAGGCCGGGAAGCGCAGCATCGCGGGCTGGCCGACATGCAGGCGGTCGATCATCGTCGGCTCGACCCGCGCCTCGACGACGAGCCCGTCGGCTTCCGGCACGATCAGCATGATCTGCTCGGCGGGGCCGATCACGCCGCCGATGGTGTGCACGACCTGCTGATGGACGACGCCGTCCTGCGGCGCGCGCATCTCGATGCGGTCGAGCTGATCGCGCGCCGCGACGCGGCGCTCGGTGAGGTCGGCGATCTTGCCGTCGACGTCGCGCAACTCCGTCGTGACCTCGCGGCGCAGATCCTCGTCGATCTGGACGATCTGCAGCTCGACTTCGGCGATACGCCCCTTCACCCTTGCGGTGTCCGAGGTCAGGCTGCCCCGCTCGCCGACGAGGCGGGAGGCCTCGCGCTGCAGCGCCGTCAACCGCGACAGCGCCACAAGGCTCTGGTCATAGAGCTTCTGCACGCCGTCGAGCTCCTGGCCGATCAGCTTGGCCTGGACCTGCCTCGCCTCGATCTGCGCGGCGAGGCCCTTGATCTCCTCGTGCGACTGCGCAATTCGCTCGCGGAACTGCGAGCGCTGCACGTCGGCCGCGGCGCGCCGGGTGCGGAACAGCCGCGTTTCGGCCGCCACTGCCTGCGCCACGGCGGTGTCCTCGCCGCGATCACGCAGGGCGGCTGGCAGTTCGAGTTCGGGCAGGCCGTCGCGCTCGGCCTCGAGCCGGGCCTTGCGTGCCTGGAAGCGCAGCAGCTCGATCTCGATCAGCGTGAGGCTGGCGCGGGCATTGGTCTCGTCGAGACGCACGAGCACGTCGCCCGCCTTGACGCGGTCGCCCTCCTTGACCCGGATTTCGGCGACGACGCCGCCGGCCGGGTGCTGCACGCGTCGGACATTGCTCTCGACCACGACCTTGCCGGAGGCGATCACCGCCCCGGAGAGCGGCGCCGTGGCGGCCCAGAGCCCGACGGTGCCGCACAGCACGGCGGCGGTGGCGACGCCGAGCAATGTGGCGCGGCGGATGTCGCGGCGCGGATTCGGCCGCTTGCCATCGGGGGCGGCGCCCGCGAGCGGGAGACTGCCGCCAGCCTTGTTCTCGTTAACCGCGCGCATCGGCCGCCACCACGATCCTGGGGTTGGAATGTACCGCCGCGGCGCTGCCGGGCTTTGCCGCGAGACTCTTGCGCAGGACTTCCTCCTTCGGGCCGAAGGCCTGTGCCTGCCCCTCGGCCATGATCAGCACGAGGTCGATGCCCGCCAGCGCCGAAGGGCGATGGGCGATGACCACGACGATGCCGCCACGCGCCCGCACGCCGGAGATCGCGGCGGTCAGGGCGGCGTCGCCCTCGGCATCGAGGCTTGCATTGGGCTCGTCGAGGACGACGAGGAAGGGATCGCGGTAGAGCGCCCGCGCCAGGGCGATGCGCTGGCGCTGCCCGCCCGAAAGCGTGCCGCCGGCTTCGCCGATCGGGGTTTCGAACCCCTTGGGCAGCCCGAGGATTAGCTCGTAGGCGCCGGCGGCCTTGGCGGCGCCGCGGACCGCCTCGTCGGTCATTGCAGGATCGAAGCGCGCGATGTTCTCGGCGACGGTTCCGGCGAAGAGCTGCACGTCCTGCGGCATGTAGCCGATGATCGCGCCGCGCTGCTCCTCCGGCCATTGTTCGAGCGTCGCGCCATCGAGGCGCAGGCTGCCGCGCGCCACAGGCCAGACGCCGACGAGCGCGCGCGCCAGCGACGACTTGCCCGAGGCGGAAGGGCCGATCACGGCGAGGCCCTGGCCGGCTTCGAGCGTGAAGGCGATGTCCTTGACCGTCAGCGTCGCGCTGCCCGGAGGAGCCACCGCGAGATGTTCGAGCGCGACGCGCCGCATCGGCGACTCCGGCGCAACCGACGGGGCGGCGGGTCCTTCGGTCAGCACAGTGCGCAGCCGGCCCCAGGCCTGGCGCGCGCCGATGAACGGACGCCAGCTGCCGATCGCCAGCTCGATCGGTGCCAGCGCCCGGCTGCTGAGCACCGATGCGGCGATCATCACGCCCGAGGAGGCCTGGTCGTGCATCACCAGCCAGGCGCCGACCCCGAGCATCGCCGACTGGAGCATGAAGCGGATCACCTTCGAGACGCCGCCGAGGCCGTTGGTGATGTCCGCGGCGCCGAGATTCGCCGCGACATGGCGGTCGTTGGTCCGCTCGAACAGGCGCCCCATCCGGCCGCCCATGCCGAGCGCCGTCACCGCCTCTGCGTTGCGCCGCGAAGCCTCGATCAGCGTCGCGCGTTCGGCCGCGGTACGCGAGAGTTCGGCGCTCGGCCGGCGCGAGGCGAACTCGGTCAGCAGCGCGAGGGCGATCAGGATCACCCCGCCCGCGACCAGCGTCCAGCCGAGATAAGGGTGCAGGATGAAGCAGAGCGCGCCGTAGAGCGGCATCCAGGGCAGATCGAACAGCGCCGTCGGACCGAGCCCCGAGAGAAAGCTGCGGACGCTGTCGAGATCGCGCGAGGGCTGGGTGCCGGTGGGGGCGCCGCGCACCTGGCCCTGGACGATCGCGGTCAGCACCGGGCCGCCCAGCTTGCGGTCGAGCTCCGCGCCGATGCGGGTGAGGATGCGCTGGCGCAGCCAGTCGAACACGCCGAGCAGGATATAGAGCGCCGCCACGATGATCGAGAGCGCGACCAGCGTCGGGATGCTCCGCGACGGCAGCACGCGGTCATAGACCTGCAGCATATAGATCGAGCCCGTCAGCATCAGCACGTTCACGATCGCCGAGAACAGGGCCACTGCGAGGAAGGCCGAACGGCATGAGGCCAGCGCTTCGCTGGCCGCGTTCTTCTGAGATCTTGGGAGCAAGGGCGGTTTCCCCGGAACGCGTAACGATACTGGACGAGCGCGCGAGCGGGCTCCCCGGCCGCTTCCGGGGCGAGCATTCACGCGCCTTGGCTTTCCGGGATCCCGGCGACGAGGCGGGCTCCCAGCATGGGCGGCGCGAAGCGATAGGGGTGGGATGTGACAGTGCGGTGAAGCTCTCCCGCAGAGGCGCGAGGCCTCGCCGAATACCCGACAGCCTCAATTGCTAGCCGGCAAGTAATTCAGCCGCCTTGCCCGAGCGAAAATCGCGCATGGTTAAGAAACCGTAAAATCACTGTCATTCTTACCAAGTCATTAACGCGCGCCGAGGCTCGGATCGACCTGGCATCGCCCCGCCTTGTCGCGGGCGCCGCTTTCTCATTTGACGCAAGGAATATCATCATGGCTCGCCCCGTCGGTTCGGTCAGCTATATCGGTTTCAGCCCTGATGCCGGTGGCAGCGTGACTGTCAGGGTCCTCGAACCCGTCCTCCAGGGCGACATCATCAACATCAGGCAGGACGGTGCCGAACTCGGCGAAGGCAGCGGAACGCGCTGGACCTGGGCGGCCGATCGCGACGTCGCCGCTGGCGAGACGATCACCGTGAAGGGCCTGGGCAGCGGCGCGGCAGCCGCGCAGGCCGGCGAGCCGGAGGCGCAGGCCGATGTCGATTCGACCGGTAGCGTCGGCGGCTCGGGCGCCGTGAGCGGCAGCTCGACCAATCCCAGCCTGATCGACACGACCCTGGACAACACGATCGTCGATCCGTCGATCGATCTTTCGATCCCGGCCGGCGGCCCGGCCACCGCGCGCGCCCCGAGCGCGATTGAGGCTGCCGCCGGTGATGGCGGCGGCAAGGCCGCCCGCAGCGCCATGTCCTCATTCGCCGGGACGGCCGGCTTGCCGACGACGCCTGACGCCGCTGCCGCGCCCGCCCTGGTTCCGACGACCGACGCCGCCACCTCCGGCCCGTTCGGTAACGGCAATGACAGCTTCACCAATGACGACGTCTTGTTCAGCGGCGTCTCGATGCTCGGCGGCGACGACACGCTGGTCAATTCGGGCACGATCATCGGCCTCGACGGCGCCGCCATCGACATGGGCGATGGTAACGACGTCGTCACGCTGCTCAATGGCTCGAAGATCTATGGCGAGATCCGCCTGGGCGCCGGCGATGACACGCTGACCGCCACCGAAATCGAGGACGACCTCACCGTCGACGCCGGCGACGGCAACGACATCGTGCGGGCCGGCTCCGGCGACGACCTTGTTCGCGGCGGTGCGGGCGACGATCTGCTCGACGGCGGCGAAGGCGACGACGTCCTGCAGGGCGGCGACGGCAATGACCGCCTGCTCGGTGGCCTCGGCGACGACTTCCTGTTCGGCGGCTCCGGCAACGACACACTGATCGGCGGTGAAGGCAACGACCTGCTCGACGGCGGCGACGGCCTCGACACCGCCGACTATTCAGCCGAGACGGGCGACCTGACGCTCGACCTCGTCACGGGCAAGGCGACCGGTTCCGACATCGGCGTCGATACCCTGCAGAACATCGAGATCGTCATCGGCGGCGCCGGCAATGATCGCATCGTCATCGGTGCCGGCCACACCGCGATCGGCGGCGCTGGCGACGACAGCATCGAGGTCACCGCCGGCGCAGGCGCCGCGGCGACCGTCGACGGCGGCGAAGGCACCGATACGATCAAGCTCGTCGGGACCGGCACCGGATCGCTCGCGGCGTCGACTGGCGTCGAGCGGCTGGAGGTCCAGGGCGGAAGCTGGTCGGTCGCCGGTAGCGCCGTCTATGACGAGATCGCCATCCGCAATGGCGGCACCATCACGTCCGGCCTCGTGATCGACGAGGACGACAAGGTCTCGATCGACGCCGGCGGCAAGCTTTCCGTGGCGAACAATGCCGTGACCTGGGCCGGCGGCGGCGACGCCGTGCTGACCAATGCCGGCCTCGTCGAAGTGAATGCGGGCGAGCGCCTGCTGCAGGTCACGCTCGGCGCCACGGGTTCGCTGACCATCGACAATCTCGCCGGCGGCACGCTGCGCGGCGAGATCGGCCCGAGTCGTGCGGCTGCCGCCGGCGCCGAGATCGTCCTCAACAATGCCGGTCTGATCGAGGCCGATAGCCGCGTCATCGACTTCGACGATTTCAGCTCGAATGGCGCCAGCCTGACGATCAACAACCGCGCCGGCGCGACGATCCGCCAGTACGGCGAAAACACGGACGTGATCCGTCCCGGCCAGAACGGCACCGTCAACAACTGGGGCACGATCACCGCCGAGGCGGGCGCGACTGCCGGTGGCGACGCCATCGATTTCCAGGAGAACACCGGCGGCGCGGTGAATAACTTTGCCGGCGGCCTGATCGAGGGGGCGAAGCATGCCGTCACCGGCAAGCTGGCGGTCACGGTCGTCAACAACGGCACCATGATCGGCCGCAACGGCTCGGCGGTGAACATCGACAATGACGGCTCCGAAGCCAGCATGGTCAGGATCACCAATAACGGCCTCATGCAGGGCCGTTCGGCCGGCCTGGCGAACAGCGACGGGGATGCGGTCGACGTTGACGGCCTCGTCTACGTGCTCAACACCGGCACCATCGAGGGGCTCGGTGCCAGCGGCGCGAACGGTGGCGAGCCGAACGTCTCCGAGGCCATCGCGGTCGGCGGCGGCACCATCGTCAACGACACCAATGGCACGATCCGCGGCTATGGCCGCGCGATCCAGGTCGACAATTCCGGCAACGACAATGCGCTGGGCGCCACCCTGATCGTCAATCGCGGCCTGATCGAGGGCAAGGGCAACGGCCCCGAGAACGTCCCGCCGGCCGACGCCGCCCGCTTCGACCTGCGCGGCAACGAGGCGATCAATCTGATCGGCAACCATGCCGACGAGGTGATCAACGTCGCCGGAGCCCGCATCATCGGCGGCGTCTCCATGGGCGGCGGCAACGACAAGCTCGGCAATTCCGGCCTGATCGAAGCCACCGGCGGCACGGCCATCGACATGGGCGCCGGCGACGACCACCTCAACCTCTATGTCGGTGCCGTCGTCAACGGCAAGATCCTGCTCGGGGACGGCAACGACCTCGTGACCGCGACCTCGTCGAGCGCTTTCGACATCGACGGCGGCGACGGCAACGACCAGATCTTCCTCGACGCCGGCGACGACACCGTCCGCGGCGGGGCCGGCAACGACACCATCTACTCCGGCGCGGGTGACGACTTCATCGACGGAGGCGACGGCGACGACGTCCTCTACGGTGAGGCCGGCAACGACACCATCCATGGCGGCGCCGGCAACGACGTCATCAGCGGCGGTGCAGGCGACGACACGATCTATGGCGGCGCTGGAAACGACATCATCAAGGCCGGCCCCGGCAACGACTATGTCGACGGCGGCGACGGCTACGACACGCTCGATCTCTCGGCCGCCAGCGGCGCGATCTATGTCGACATGGCCTCGGGCCGGGTTGCGGCCGCGGGCATCGGCGTCCAGACCTTCGTCAACATCGAGAGCCTGGCCTTCGGCGCCGGCGACAATGTCGTCACCGGCGGCAATGGCGACGATACCTTCGACGGTGGCGCGGGCAACGACACGCTCAATGGCGGCGCCGGCGACGACACCCTGTTCGGCGGCCTCGGCAACGACACGCTGAAGGGCGGCTCGGGCGACGATGTCCTCGACGGCGGCGAAGGCGATGACGAGATCTCGGGCGGCTCGGGCGACGACATCCTGCTCGGCGGTCTCGGCAACGACAGGCTGAGCGGCGGTTCTGGCGACGACGTCCTCGAGGGTGGCGCCGGCGACGACATCCTGACCGGTGGCTCGGGCAATGACAGCTTCGTCTTCGCGCCCGGCTTCGGCCGCGACACGATCACGGACTTCGCCGGCGGTCAGGAAGACGTGATCACCTTCGACAGCGACGTCTTCGTCGATTTCGAAACGGTCATCTCGCATGCGGCGCAGGTCGGCTCCGACGTCGTGATCACCTTCGACCAGAGCAACTCGCTCACCCTGAGCGGCGTGCAGCTCGGCACGCTGCACATCGACGACTTCCGCTTCGTCTGAGCACGCCTCGGCCAGTCTAGGGGCGTCGCAGGACGCCCCTAGACATCAAGGCCAGGCCTCCCGGGAGGGAGCCGGGCCAGTTTTTCCAAACCGATGCGGGTCGCGATGCCGCGACCGCGACCCCCCTTTTGCGCTCCCCGGAAACATCATCATGTCCGACATCGTCCTTCTCGCGCATCGCGGCAGCAATCCCTATCCCGACCATTCCCGCGAGGCCTATGTCTGGGCTGTGAATTGGGGGGCGGACTTCATCGAGCCGGACCTTTACCTGACCAAGGACGGCGTCCTCGTCGCCAGCCATGACGACCACAACTACGCCAACCTGACCTATGCGGAGGCCAAGGCCATCGAGCCGGCGCTCATGACCTTCGGCGAGGTGATCGAGATCGCGAAGGCGATGTCGGTGGAGACCGGGCGCAAGATCGGCATCGTTCCCGAGACCAAGAACACCAGCTCCGCGACCAGCGAAGCCCTGATCGAGGCGCTGATTGCGCATGATTTCACCGATCCTTCGCTGGTCACCATCCAGAGCTTCAATCCGGCCAATCTCCAGCAGCTTCACGACACGATCATGCCCCAATACGGCGTGGACGTTCCGCTGGCCTATCTGCGCTCCGGCATCGGCAACCCGACCGAGATCGCGAGCTTCGCCGACATGGTCGCGCCCGTGATCAACTCCTTCACCGCGGCGGATGTCGCGGCCGCGCATGCGGCGGGCCTCAAGGTCGTCACCTGGACGATCATGGGCTCCAAGGCCGATGTCCAGAAATACGTCGACATGGGCGTGGACGCGATCTTCGTCGACGACACCAGGCTCGCCCGCGAGAGCATCGCCGAGATCGGCGGCGCGAAGGCTGCCTTCGGCACGGCCAATTGGGACGTTCTGGCCGGCACCGCCGGTGCCGACATCCTCTATGCGATGCAGGGCAACGACCTCGTGCGCGCCGGCGACGGCGCCGACGTGGCCTATGGCGACGGCGGCAACGATGTCCTCTTCGGCGGCGCCGGCGACGACGAGCTGCATGGCGGTGCTGGCGGCGACTTCCTCTCCGGCGGCGAAGGCGCCGACACGCTCATCGGCGGTGCCGGCAACGACGTCATCGTCGCGACCGGTGACAGGATCGTCTTCCGCGCCGGCGACGGCATCGACCTCGTCATTCTCGACAGCACGAGCACGCTCCATTTCGACGGGATTCTTCCGGCGGAGATCGTCGTCCTGCGCGACGGCAATAACCTGATCGTCCGCTCGGGCAGCGATGCGATCATCCTTCGCGACGGCGTCGATCCGGCCCATCAGCCAGCTGCGATCACCACCAACGATGGGCTGAGCCTGACCGGTGCCGAACTGGCGGCGCTCGCCGTCCCCGGCAGCGATGCCGAGATCGCTGCCCTGTTGCCGGGGCTCGAGGCGATCCTTGCCGCCGCTCCCGGCCTGGCCGAGCCTTCCCAACTTGCGCTGGGCACGGATCTCGTATTCGAGGGGGATTTCAGCCCCGCCGCGCTAGCCCGACAGATCGAGGGCGCCGAGAACGGCGCGGTCTACCGCCTGAGCTTCTCGCTGGCCGACCTGCCGAACGGGGATGACGGCGTCGTCGTCACCTGGGGCGGCGAGGTCGTCTACCAGGGTACGCCAAGCGCCGCCGGCGAGGCCTTCAGCTTCATCGTCAAGGGCGGCTCGGGCGACGGCTCGAACCTGCTCGCCTTCGCGGGCGCCGGCACCGGCTTCGGGGCCGAGCTCGACGACGTTCATTTCGTCAAGGTCGCGGAGCCCGCGCTGCCTTCCGCCGGCAACGCCGCGCCGGAAGCCGGCGCCAATGAGCTGCGGATCAGTCAGGACATGGCCTATCGTGGCCAGGTCGCTGCCGGCGACGCCGATGGCGACGCGCTCGTCTACAGCCTGCTCGCGGGCCCGGCCCATGGCACGCTCGCCTTCAACCTGGACGGCGGCTACCGCTACACCCCGTCGGCCGGATTCACCGGCGCCGACCGGTTCAGCGTCCTCGTCAATGACGGGCATGGCGGCGTCGCGGAGGCGGTCGTCAGCCTGGATGTGGTTCCCGGCATCGTGGTCGGCACCGATCTCATCGCCAATGGCAGCTTCGAGGACGTCTCGGCCTCGACCGGGAACAACGGGCCGAGCGACTGGGGCTATCGCAACCCGAACGGCATCATCGCCGGCTGGACGGACGTCAACGGAAACCGCATCGAGCAGCACTGGGATTCGCCGAACGGCGTCGTCGCCACGGACGGCCGGATCTGGCTCGACATGGACGGCTACAACACCAACACGCACATCGTTCAGCAGGTCGCGCGCATCGAGGACGGCGCGACCTATCTCCTGAGCTTCTCGCTCGGCGATGCCGATACTGCGGTCTCCGACGACGGCATCCGCGTCGTCTGGAACGGCCAGCTCGTCTATGAGGGCGTTCCGACCAATCCCTGGCAGAGTCTGAGCTTCCGGGTCACCGGCGGCTCCGGCGATGCCTCGAACAGGCTCGAGTTCATCGCGACCGGCACCGGTCTCAACACCTATGGCGCGGCGCTCGACGATATCAGGCTCGTCAAGATCGCCGAGCCGGGCACGCCGCCGGCCGAGAACACCGCGCCCGACGCCCTCGACGGTACCGCAAGCGGCACCCGGGGCAATGTCGTCACGGGTCAGCTTGCCGCGACCGACGCCGATGGCGACGTGCCGCTGACCTTCGCCCTCGGCCAGGGCCCGGCCCATGGCACGGTCGAGATCGATGCCGACGGCAGCTATCGCTATACGCCTGCTGCCGGCTATGTCGGGCAGGACAGCTTCACCTTCACCGTCAGCGACGGCTTTGGCGGCACGGACACGGCGACGCTGAGCCTGACGATTGCGCCCTCGACTGCGGTCGGTCCCGAGCTCATCGTCAATGGCGGCTTCGAGGATCTGACCGGCGCCAATGACGGCGCCGCCTGGGGCTATCGCAACACCAATCCGGCCGGCGTCATCCCCGGCTGGATCAACACCGGCGACAACCGGGCCGAGGTCCATCGGGACACCGTTGGCGGCATCGGCGCGCTCGAGGGCAGCTACTGGTTCGACCTGGAGGGGGCTCCGAAGAACGCGCGCCTGGTCCAGACCGTCGCGGGCGTCAGCGAGGGCGAGACCTACCGGCTGAAGTTCGCAATCGCCGACACCGACACCGCCCAGGCCAGCGACACCGTCACCGTCTATTGGGGCGGGCAGGTCGTCTACACCGGCATACCCAAGAACAAGTGGCAGGAGATCACCATCGACGTGGTCGGCGGCGCCGGCGATGGCTCCAACAAGCTCGAATTCGCCAGCACCACCGTGAACCCGAACGGCGCCGGCGTGGCGCTGGACAAGGTTTCGATGGTCTGGATCGACCAGAACCCGAACCTGATCGTCAATGGCAGCTTCGAGGACCTGACCGGTGCCGGCAACGGCAACTGGAGTGGGGACTGGGGCTATCGCAACGACAACGGCATCATCGCCGGCTGGACGCAGGTCAACAGCGCGGGCGGTGGACGCGCCGAGCTGCATTTCGATACCCAGAACGGTGTCGGCGCCAAGGACGGCAATGTCTGGTTCGACATGGACGGCAACGGCAACAATGCGAAGCTCGTTCAGAAGGTGGGGGGCGTCGAGACCGGCGCGACCTATCGGCTCAGCTTCTTCATCGCCGATGCCGACGCCCGGACGAGCGATGACGGCGTCCGTGTCTATTGGGGCGGAAAGATCGTCTATGAGGGCATCCCGGGCAATAGCTGGCTCGCGGTCACCGTCGATGTCGTCGGCGGTGCAGGCGACGGAAGCAACGAGCTGATCTTCCAGGGCACAGAAACCAACCTCAACGGCTACGGCGCCGCGCTCGATGACGTCTCGTTGCGCAAGATCGCCGATGCGCCGCCGCCGAACGCGGTTCCGGTTGCGGGAGACGATGCCGGGCTCGGCACGGCGTATGGCGCGGCGCTGGTCATCGAGCCGGCGGCGCTGCTCGCCAACGACACGGATGCGGACGGCGACACGCTGGTGATCCAGTCGGTGGTGGCCGGCATCGGCGGCAGCGTCGTGCTCGATGCTGAGGGCCGGATCGTCTTCACCCCGGCCGACGGCTTCTCCGGCGAGGCCTCGTTCGGCTACACCGTCTTTGACGGCAAGGGCGGCACTGCCAGCGCGACCGTCACGGTCACGGTCGCGCCTTACGTCCCGGTCGGCACGCCCGGCGATGACGAACTCGTCGGGACGGTCGGCGACGATCTGATCCTGGCCGGTGCGGGCGACGATCTGGTTCAGGCCGGAGCGGGCAACGACGTGGTCGATGGCGGCGACGGCGATGACGAGCTGCATGGCGAGGATGGCGACGACGTCCTCAAGGGCGGCGCCGG